>JBEGPS010000126.1:0-4585 GCA_041181325.1 Pseudomonadota bacterium | reverse complement strand
ATTTTGTCGCGGCCCAAGTGGGTGGCAAAGGCGGCGGCAAGGCCGACATGGCCATGGCCGGTGGCACCGAGCCTGCCAAGCTGGCGGGTGCGCTGGCTAGCGTGCAGGCCTGGGTGGCTGGTAAGCTGTAATGGCTGCGAAGGCCGTCAAGGCCTTGGTCTGGGCCGTGGCCCTGTGCGGGGCCACTTTTTTTGCTAACGCAGCATGGGCGGTGGACAGCGCCGCATTATCTAGCAACCCGGGTTTTCAGTTCAAGCCTTGGCCCCGCAACCAGGCAGTGCCTGCGCTGGTCGGTATCGACCTGAATGGCAACAGCTGGAACCTCAAAGCCCTGCGCGGCCAACCGGTGCTTATTAACTTCTGGGCCAGTTGGTGCGAGCCCTGCCGTGCAGAGATGCCTTCGTTGCAAACGTTGGCCGAACGCCGCTCGCCCCGTGTTCTCGCGGTCAATTTCAAAGAGTCCCCCGCTGCGGTTCAGCGTTTTGTGCAGCAAACCCAATTGCGCTTGCCGGTGCTTCTGGATGTAGATGGCGCGTGGGCCAAGCAGTGGGGCGTGTCAATTTTCCCATCCACCGTGTTGATCGGTGCCGACGGCAAAGTGCGTGGCACGGTGGTGGGGGAGCTGGACTGGACCGGCGATGCGGCCCAGCCCGTGTTACGCCGCTTGGGTCTGTAGCCGCTGCACCAGGGCCTGCACTTCGGGGGGCTGTGCTATGGCGTTGGTCGCAGTCAGCTGCGCCTGAATCAGCCTGCGCAGCGTCTCCAGGTGGGGAGTGATAAAGCCAAAAAAACGGGCCTGCTCACCCGTAGCAATCAGCAGTGTGGGGAAGTTGTCCACCTCAATCGGGTCTACCAAGTCGGCTTCGTCTTCAATATCCACCCAGCGAAACTGGGCCTGCGGGTAATCGACCTGTAGTTGGGCAAACAAGGGCTTGTATTCGTCGCATGTGCGGCACCACTGGGCGCACAGGCAGGCCACCAACAGAGTGACAGAGGTGGCTTGCGGGGGAGGGGCAATTGCGTTAAGAAGCTGAGCAGACATACCTGAATCATCGCAGAAAGTTGGCCTATTTTGCCCCAGTCAACCGTGGTGAATGACCTGCATCCGAGAATCGGGGCGGTAAGGTTTTACACTCTAGGGTTTGCCCCAAGCCCCTACTGAATTTTTGCAAGGCCCCCCATGAGTGCATTTCTGGACGAAACCGTTTTGAGCGTTCACCACTGGACAGACCGTCTGTTCAGCTTTACCACCACCCGCGACGCAGCGTTGCGCTTCTCGAATGGCCACTTCACCATGATTGGCCTGCGCCAAGAGGGCGGCAAACCACTGCTGCGCGCCTACAGCATCGTCAGCGCCAATTACGAAGACCATTTGGAGTTTTTGAGCATCAAGGTGCAAGACGGTCCGCTTACGTCCAAGCTGCAGCACATCAAGGTGGGCGACAAAATTGTGGTCGGCAAAAAGCCCACCGGCACTCTGTTGATTGACTACCTGTTGCCAGCCAAAAATCTGTACCTCATTGGCACCGGCACCGGGCTTGCCCCGTTCATGTGCCTGATTCGTGACCCGGAGACCTACGAAAAGTTCGAGAAAGTGATTCTGGTCCACGGCGTGCGCGAAGTGAAAGAACTCGCTTACGCCGACTACATCCAGCACGAATTGCCTGACCATGAGTTCCTGGGCGAGATGGTCACCAACCAGCTGCTGTATTACCCCACCGTGACCCGCGAGCCTTTCCGCAACCAAGGCCGCGTCACCACGCTGCTGGAGACTAACAAAATTTCTTCCGATCTGGGCCTGCCCAACCTCGACCCTGCACACGACCGCATCATGATTTGTGGCAGCCCGGCGCTCAATAAAGACATGCGCACGCTGTTGGATGCGAAAGGTTTTGTCGAGGGCAGCACCACGACCCCTGGCGACTACGTGGTTGAGCGCGCTTTCGTAGAACAATAATTCTGGCAACAACCTCGGCACCACACCATGTCCCAACACGACCTTTACGCCATCGGAAACGCCTTGGTGGACTCTGAATACGAAGTCACTGACGCGCAACTCACCGACATGGGCGTAGAAAAACGCCACATGACGCTGATTGACGCCGACCGCCGCGCCGCCTTGCTGGCCGGAGTGCAAGGGCAATACGCCCGCCGCACCGGTGGTGGCTCTGCGGGCAACACCGTGGTGGCGCTGGCGCAGCTGGGTGGCAAGGCGTATTACGCCTGCCGTGTGGCCGACGACGAGCTGGGTGCCTTTTACCGTGACGACCTGATCGCCAATGGCGTGAGCAGCAACCTGGTGGATGGCCTGGCCGCCACCGGGCAAACCGGCACCTGCATGGTGTTGGTGACCCCTGATGCCGAACGCAGCATGAGTACCTACCTGGGCGCCACATCTGACCTGGAAGACAGTGCCTTGCGCGAGGCCGCCATCCGCAGCTCTAAGGTGTATTACATGGAAGGCTACCTGGCCGCCCAAACCGGTGGCTTGGCCGCCGCGCTGAAAGGCCGCGCCATTGCCAAAGAGGCTGGTGTGTTGCTGGCCAGTACGCTCAGCGATATGAGCATGATCAACTTCTGCCGCGCTGGCCTGGAAGCCATGGTGGGCGGTACCGAGCAGGGTGATTTGGATTACCTGTTCTGCAACGAAGAAGAAGCGCAAGTCTGGTGCGGCAGCACCGACCTGCCCACCATCATTGCCAAAATTGCCAAGCTGGCCCGCGTGGTGTGCCTGACCCGCAGCGCCAAGGGCTGCATTGTGATTGAAGCGGGCACGCAAACCGAAGTGCCCGCAGCCCAAGTGAAGGCCGTGGACACCAATGGTGCGGGCGACATGTTTGCCGGTGCATTTTTATACGCTGTGACCCAAGGCCACACCCATGCGCAAGCCGCGTGGCTGGCCAATCAGGCGGCAGGCCAAGTGGTCTCGCGCTACGGCAACCGCTTGAACAAGGCTGAAATAGCAGGCATTCAAAAGCGTTACGCGCAGCACCTCGCTGCGTGAGCCCTGCAGGTTCGGTGAGCGTGTGTTATTGGCCCGATAATGGCCCATGACCGACGCTTCCCCCCCTCACAAGCGCCGCGTGCGCTACGCTGGCACCCACCCCCGCCAGTTTGAAGAAAAATACAAAGAACTAGACCCTACCCGCCACGCCGCCGAGGTGGACAAAGTCATGCTGCGCGGGCAAACACCGGCGGGCATGCACCGATCTATCTGCGTTGACGAAATCCTGGCCATTCTGAAACCCACCCCTGGTGAAACCGGGCTGGACGTCACTTTGGGCTTTGGGGGCCACACCCAAGCCTTGCTGCCTTTGGTGCTGCCCGGTGGGCGCATGTTTGGCATGGACGTTGACCCTATTGAGCTGCCCCGCACCACAGCGCGCCTGCGTGCGTTGGGTTTTGGTGAAGACGCACTCAGCGTGCACCGCAGCAACTTCAGCGAGCTGGCTACTCTGCTGCCCTTGGCGGGTGGCGGGTTCGACTTTGTGCTGGCTGATTTGGGAGTGTCGTCTATGCAAATTGACAACCCGGCGCGCGGCTTTAGTTTCAGGGCCGATGGCCCGCTGGACTTGCGCTTGGACCCCACCAACGGTCAGTCTGCCAGTGAGCTGCTGCTGTGCGTCACCCGCCACCGCCTGCGCGATCTGCTCACCGATAACTCGGACGAACCCTATGCGGTGGAGTTGGCCGCAGCATTGCAGGGCCAGTATGTAGAAACCACCGTGCAACTGGCCGACTTGGTGCGCGCCGCCATGGCGCTGGTGTTTAAGCGCAGCATGCCCGAAGACGAGCGCGCTGCCGAGACCAAGAAGGCGCTGCAACGCACTTTTCAGGCGCTGCGCATCGAGGTGAACGACGAGTTTGGTGTGCTGGACAAAATGCTGCTGAACTTGCCCACCTGCCTCAAACCGGGTGGGCGCGTGGCTATTCTGAGCTTTCACTCGGGTGAAGACCGGCGGGTGAAAAAATGCTTTCAGAGTGGCGAGCGCAACGGCACCTTTAGCAGCGTGGCCCCGGACCCCATTCGCGCGTCGTATGACGAGCAGCGCAGCAACCCCAGGTCGTCATCGGCCAAGCTGCGCTGGGCGGTAAAGGCCTAACAATGTCTGACCGATTCCACTCCTACGAGCCGCGTTTGGGCCATGGCCTGAAACATGACCCCTTCAACGCCATCGTCGGGCCGCGCCCCATCGGCTGGATATCGAGTGTGAGCAGCGCCGGCCAAGTGAATCTGGCACCCTACAGCTTTTTCAATGCGTTTAATTACGTGCCACCCATCATCGGGTTCGCCAGCATTGGTTACAAAGACACGCTGCGCAACGTGGAGCAAACCGGTGAGTTTGTGTGGAACCTGACCACCAGGCCGCTGGCAGAAGCGATGAATCAGACCTGTGCGCCCGTGCCGCCGGACGTTAACGAATTTGATTTGGCCCACCTGACCCAGCACGCCTCTACCTTGGTGAAGGCCCCGCGTGTGGGCGAGAGCCCGGTGGCGTTTGAATGCAAAGTCACGCAGGTGTTGCAACTGCAGGGCGCCAGTGGCGACAAAGTCTCTACCTGGGTGGTCTTTGGTGAAGTGGTA
>JBEGPS010000125.1:0-5005 GCA_041181325.1 Pseudomonadota bacterium | reverse complement strand
CTGCTCGACCACGCTGATTTTTCTTTAGAGACACAAGAACGCGTGGGCCTGATCGGCCGCAACGGCGCGGGCAAATCGTCGATGCTCAAAATTCTGGGCGGTATGGAGCGGCCTGATGACGGCACCTTGCAGGTGCAAACCGGCACACGTATTTCTTACGTCGCCCAAGAGCCGCAGCTCGACGCAGACGCTACAGTTTTCATAGCTGTTCGTGCAGGTCTGGAGCGGGTTATCGGCCTGATCGAAGAATATTGTCTGGGTCATGGCGACCTGGACGCGATGCAGAGCGAAATCGAAACGCTGGATGGCTGGAACTGGGAGCAGCGGGTCAATGAGACCCTGCAGCGCCTGCACCTGAACCCCGACGCGATTGTGAGCACGCTGTCTGGCGGTACCAAGAAGCGCGTGGCTTTGGCCCAAGCTTTGGTCGCCCAACCCGACGTGCTGCTGCTCGACGAGCCCACCAACCATCTGGACCTGGACAGCATTGAATGGCTGGAAGGCCTGCTGGTGGACTTCAAAGGCTCCATCATCACCATTACCCACGACCGTTCGTTCCTGGACAACGTGGCCACCCGCATCGTGGAGCTGGACCGCGGCAAGCTGATGAGTTACCCCGGCAACTTTGCCGCCTACTTGTTGCAAAAAGAAGAGCAGTTGGCGCAAGAGGCGGTGATTAACGCCAAGGCCGACAAGCTACTGGCGCAAGAAGAAGTGTGGATTCGCAAGGGCGTAGAAGCGCGTCGCACGCGCGCCACCGCACGCATCGTGCGCTTGGACGAGTTGCGCAGCAAACGCGAAGCGCGCCGCGACGTGGTGGGCAGCGTCAACATGGACGTGAGCAGTGGCGATAAGAGCGGCAAGCTGGTCTCGGAGATGGTGCACGTAAGCAAAACCTTTGGCGCAGGTACCGAGCAAGAGCGCCTCATCGTGCGCGACTTCACCGCCACCATTTTGCGCGGCGACAAAATTGGACTCTTGGGCCCCAACGGCGCGGGAAAAACCACATTGCTCAAGCTCATCTTGGGCGAACACAAGCCTGACCCAGCTCCAGCGAACGCACCCAAGCCGGAACCCGGCCACAGCCCGTGGGGCACAGTGCGCCTGGGTAGCAATGTCACAGTGGCGTACTTTGACCAGATGCGCAACGCGCTGGACTTGGATTCCACGCTGGAAGACTTCATCAGCCCAGGGAGTGAGTGGATTGAGATTGGTACCCAGAAAAAGCACCGCAAGAGCTACCTGAGCGACTTTTTGTTCTCGCCCGCGCGCGCCACCTCACCCGTGCGCTCTTTGAGCGGTGGCGAGCGTAACCGCCTACTACTGGCGCGCCTGTTTGCCCGTCCTGCCAACGTACTGGTGCTCGACGAGCCGACCAACGACCTGGACATCGACACGCTAGAGTTACTGGAAGATCTGCTGCAAAACTACGACGGCACGGTGTTTTTGGTCAGCCATGACCGGACCTTTTTGGACAACGTGGTCACCAGCACCATTGCGTTTGAGGGCGATGCCCAATGGCGCGAATACGAAGGTGGCGTGAGCGACTGGCTGATTCAGACCAAACGCGCCAACGCTATCAACGCGGCACAGGGCAAAAGTGGCTCCAAGCCCTTTAACTACGAGCGTGAGCAGCTACAAAAACAGGAGCAGGCTAGTGCACAGGTCAGCGCAAGTGCCCCCGCTGCACCAGCCCCCACCAAGACAAAAAAACTCAGCTTCAAAGAGCAGCGCGAGTTAGATGGCCTGCCCGCAGCAATAGCCGCACTGGAAGCTGAGCAAAAAGACATTGCTATCGCACTGGCCGACGGCAGCCTGTTTGCATCAGACAACGTGCGCGCCTTGGCGCTGACGGCTCGCAACGCGCAGATTGACGATGCACTTATGGTGGCACTGGATCGGTGGGAAACTTTAGGCTCAGGTCTGTAGCATGCCGCAACCCGACGCAAACGACGCCAGTGAGAACAGCACCTTGAGCGTGCAGTTCTTTCAGGCACTGATTGCCTCCAACCCGAACGCCGTGGCGATCCTGGATGAACACAATCGTTTGCTCGTCTGGAATCAAAACTATGCAGCGCTTTGGGGTGAAACTGATGCGGTGCTGGGTCAAATGTCAAACGAAGAGCGCTGGACATTGCAGCGCCGTCACCTGGCGAATCCTCAGGTTTCGCACGGGGCATTCCCCGCACTTTTTACACCCGACCATCAAGACCAGCGAGAAGAGTTTCAAATGGTCGATGGGCGCTGGTTTGAGCGCCATGTGTTTGACCATCGGGTAAACGACCGCAAAATCGGCTTAGTCATCCACTGGCGAGACATTACCGAAATCCAAAATGCCCGCAAGGCCGCGCAATACGAGCGTGAGCTGACGCAGGCCATGATGGACAGCTTTCCGGATCAGATTTTTTTTAAAGACAAACAGAGCCGGTTTATCCGCATCAATCCCGCGCTGGCCAAGCGTTACGGGATCAGCGATGTCAGCGAAGCTATAGGCAAGTCCGATGCTGATTTTTACGGTGCCGAACACGCCGCCAAGACCGCACGCGACGAACAAGCCATCATGCAATCTGGTAAGCCATTGCTCGCTGTAATTGACCATGAGGTCTTTCCTGATGGCAGCACCGCATGGAATGTCAGTACCAAGATGCCGCTGTACGACTCCGATAAGCGCCTGTTAGGCACTTACGGTATCGCCCATGACATTACCGAACACAAAAAGTCGGAGCAACTCATCTGGCAGCAAGCCAACTTCGATGCGCTTACCAACCTGCCCAACCGGCGCTTATTGCGAGACCGCTGGACACAGGCTGTCAAAACCCAGAGCCGCAACGGTTTGGGCCTGGCCTTTTTAGTGTTGGACTTGGATCACTTCAAGGAAATCAACGACACCCTGGGCCATGCCATGGGTGACATGTTGCTGGTGGAAGCTGCGCAGCGCATCACCGCCTGCTTGCGATCAACCGATACGGTGGCGCGCCTGGGTGGCGACGAGTTTGCGGTCGTTATCACTGAGATTACCGGTAGCGAGCCTGCAGCGCATTTGTCCCAACGCATCATTCAGTCGCTTGCACAGCCCTTTTTGCTGGGTACAGAAATCGCGTACGTTACGGCCAGTGTTGGCATTACTTTGTCACCCGAAGATGGCAGCGATATCGACGTCTTATTCAAACACGCCGACCAAGCCATGTACCTGAGCAAATCTCGCGGCAGAAACCGCTACAGCTTTTTTACGCGGGATCTTGAAATTCAGTCGCAGCACCGCCTGCGTCTGGCCAATGATTTGCGCCAGGCGTTGCCTCTGCAGCAGCTGTTTTTGCTCTACCAGCCCATCGTTGAATTAGCCACCGGTCGGGTGAGCAAAGCCGAGGCGCTGCTGCGCTGGCAGCATCCGCAGTTGGGGCTTGTTTCTCCTGGGGAGTTCATTCCTGTAGCAGAGTCCAGTGGGCTGATTCTTGAAATCGGTGAATGGGTTTTTAAAGAAGCCGCGCGTACCGTACTGGAGTGGCGCCACCAAACCGGCATTGCCATGCAGGTGTCTATCAACAAGTCACCGGCTCAATTTCAGAATCTGGAGGGCTCACCGCAAGCGTGGCTGAACCACCTAGACACATTGGGCTTGCAAGGTGACGCCGTGGTGGTAGAAATAACAGAAAGCCTGCTACTGGAGAGCAGCGCGCAGGTGCAGCGGCAACTGGCTGATATGTGCGCCATGGGGCTGCAGGTTTCGCTTGATGACTTTGGTACGGGCTACTCCGCCCTGTCATACCTGCAGCGCTACGACTTTGACTTCATCAAAATTGACCAGTCCTTTGTGCGCGATCTCACTGCCGGCTCGAAAAACCTGTCGCTGTGCAATGCCATTATCCATATGGCGCATGAGCTGGGTATGAAGGTAATTGCTGAA
Organism: Pseudomonadota bacterium; assembly: GCA_041181325.1. Lineage (GTDB taxonomy): Bacteria > Pseudomonadota > Gammaproteobacteria > Burkholderiales > Burkholderiaceae_C > Allorhodoferax. The sequence goes on along the minus strand of JBEGPS010000125.1, from coordinate 1,101 downwards.
GGCATCGAAACCAGCAACCAGTTCGATCTGCTCAAAGCAGCGGGCTGCGATTACGGGCAAGGCTATCTGTTTGCAAAACCCCTGCCCAGCAATGCCTTGATGTCGTTTGCCAAACAGGCCAACGAATTACCCTAAGACAGGCTCAGCCGCAGTGCTTGGCAAGCAGGGCGTCACACGCAGTGCGCGCCGAAACAAAGTCAAACCGCCCCATAGCTTGGCGCAAAGGCTCGATATCAGCACCCAGCTGTGTTCCATGGCTTTTTTGAATTTTGGTATGGGCATTCACTGCCAGCATGTTTGAGCCGTCCAGGAGCTGGCAAAGCGCTTGCAAGTCGCTTTGCAATTGGGCTTTGTCAATCGGCACAAGTGCACTAAAAGTTGCCGTATTGGTCGCCGCGCTTTGGTAGCGCACCAGCAATGGCGTGAGTTTGGCTGACAACGCATCAATAGCGAGCTGCAACTGCACGACCAGGCCTGCATGGTCGCCTGGTGCCACACCAGCTTTCAGGGCCTGTTCAAGCTGAAGGGCTACCAAGGACAAGTGCCGCGCCCCTACCGTAGCCGCCAGCCCTTTGAGGGTGTGCATTGCACGTTTTGCAAGGTCTAACGCATCTGTATGCAAGTGCGTACGCAATTGCTCAAGGGCGTTTGGCATTTCAGCCTCAAAGGCTTGCAACACCGTTGCGTAAAGTTCTGCGTTGCCACCAACGCGGGCCAAAGCACCGCCTTCGTCCAGATCTCCGGGTTCGAACTGCAGCTGCGTCACAGCTGGTGCAACTACCGTTGTTGCGGTTGCGGGAGCGACCTGCCCTGCAAGCCGTTGAAGCACAAAGACCAGATGGTCCAGTTCAAACGGCTTGCCAATGTGCTCATTCATACCCACCGCAAAGCATGCATCGCGGTCAGCCTGCATTACGTTGGCGGTCATGGCAATGATGGGGAGACTTGCTATGCCCAAGTCTTGGCGAATGGTTCTGGTGGCTTCCAATCCATCCATGACAGGCATTTGCAGATCCATCAACACAGCATCAAAAGCCGGTGTTGCGTTGGCAACCGCCTGTACGCCGAGCGCACCGTTTTCGGCGACCGTAATTTCAGCAC
>JBEGPS010000124.1:0-2701 GCA_041181325.1 Pseudomonadota bacterium | reverse complement strand
TGTGCTTTTTTTGCAAGACGGCACCGGGCATGTTTTTGCCGCCATCGATTTTTTGACCCGCTGGAACATGCGCCTGCCGCCTCAAACCACGGCACTTGGACAAGATCCACACTATGTAGATTTAAGGTTGATCCCTGGCCTAAGCTACCAAGTGGATGCGCGTAACGCAGCCATCAGCATCACCGCCAATGGCGAGGCATTTATGCCCAACCCACGCGATGCGGGCCAGGGCGCTAGCGCAGCGCCTGTGCCCTACACGCCGGGGGGTTTTTTAAATTACGACTTATCAGCCACACACGCCGGTAACGACGCGTCGGCACAGGCACTTATCAGTGCAGGAGTGTTTGCCGGCGAAGGCCTACTCACCCACTCTTTTGTGCTGCAAAACGCCACCCCTACACGGCTGTTTACAACCTACCAAACTGACTACTTTGCGCACATGAAAACCCTGCGCATAGGCGATATGGTGAACACGCCCGGTGCTTGGGGGCGCGGCGTGCTGTTTGGCGGTGTGCAATACGGCACCAACCTGGCCCTGCGGCCCGACTTTTTGGCACAGTCTGCGCCGGCACTGTCTGGCACCGCCCTACTGCCTTCTACCGTGGATGTGTACGTGAATAACGCGCTGCGCAACCAGCAAAATGTAGAGGCAGGCCCGTTTACTATCCACAACTTGCCCGTAGTGCAAGGCAGCGGCGAAGTGGCGCTGGTGGTGAAAGACGTGCTGGGGCGCGAGCAGGTGATTACCCAGCAGTTCTTAAGCACTCCCACCCTGCTGCGCGAGGGGCTGGTGCAAGCCAGCTTTGAGGCTGGCGCCTTGCGCCAAAACATGGGCCTGGCAAGCAACGACTATGGCGAACCGTTTGCCGCCACCACCTACCGCAAGGGCCTGCTGCCGCGCACCACCGCAGAGTTCCGAGGCGAACTGCAGCCGGGTGGTGCCACAGCGGGTGCATCGGTAGCAACTTTGCTGCCCCAAATCAGCAGCGTACTGGAGGCCACCGTGGCGGCCAGTGGCAGACACAGTTTGGCTGGCACCGGCGCACTGGCAAGCCTGGGTTACAGCCTGGTGGGCCAAACCATGGCACTCAATGCCCGCCTGAGTGCGCAGACTGATAGCTTTCGGCAAATCGGCAGCGATGCCAACCATCTGCAGCACAGCCTGCTGAGCCTGCAGTGGGTTAGGCCCTGGGCGGGCGGCACTGTGTCGGCCAACTATGTCCAGCGGCGCACCCAAGCAGACAGTACGGTTGCAGTGGTCAATCTAGCCTATGGCAAACGGCTGAACAACCGTGTAGTGGCCAACGCCGCGCTGCTACGCACCCTGACTGACAACGAATCCACCATAAGCGCCACACTGGGGCTCACGCTATTTATAGATGCCAACCAATTTGCCAGTGCAGCCATGTCCGCGCTGGCCGGGCAAAGCACCGCCTATGCGGACTACCAGCAGTCAGCACCGTGGGGTCAGGGCACCGGTTACCGCTTGGCTCTCCAAGAGGGTGGCGGGCCAGGCCTGCAACAAGCCAGTGTGACCGACCACCACACCTGGGGCAGCCTTCAAGCCGAGGTGGCACACCAAGCGGCCACCACCAGTGCACGCGTCACCGCCACTGGAGGCATCGCCACGCTGGGCCATGGCCTGCACTTCTCCCGGGGGCTGGGCCAAAGCTTTGCCGTGGTGCAGGTGGGCGATGTGCCTAATATTGCGGTTTACCTGGAAAACCAAGAGGTAGCGCGCACCGGCAGCAACGGGGCCGCCTTGGTGAACAACTTACGCGCCTATGAGGCCAACCGTATCACCATCGACCCCTTGGTGCTGCCCATGGAGGTGTCGCTCAGGTCGATGGAGCGCACCGTGGTGCCAAGAAACCAAGGCGGGGTGCAGGTAGATTTTGCTTTGCCCCGGGTGCGCACCATTACGTTGCAGCTGCGTGAGCGCGACGGAGCCGCCATGCCCGCGTGGACGCGTGTTGTGCTGCAAGGCAACGCCCGCCCCTTTGTGGTGGGGCAGCGCGGTGAGGCGTCGGTGGAAGTGCCCCGTATCCCCAAGGAGATCAGTGCCAGTTTCCACAGCCTGACGGCCTATCCACCCGGTAAACCACCTTGCATCTGGCAGCTAACCGAGCACACCGTGGCAGCAGCCGCAGGCCAAATGCTGGCTCTGCAATGTGAATAAAAAATTAATGCCGCTGCGTGGCGATGTCGTTTGCGGCATCGGCAGCTTCATCGGTTACTGTCAGTAACGAATGGTCAGCACCTGAGCGCCAGGTGCCATTTGCGACAGCCGCACTGCGTGGCTCAGCACAAAAGGCGTACGGTCTTGGCAAGACGCAGCATCGCCTGCGCCAAGCTGTGTAGAAGAGGTTATGGAAGCGGTGCAAGTGGCCACCACTTGCACCGAAACCGACATCAGGCCACTGGTGCGGGCACTCGTGCTCACGTTAGCACTGCCGCCAACTGCTTGCACAACTTGCACACCCAGCCCCAACGGCACGACAAGGCAGGCCCGAAAAATAAAAAAAACAAGGTTTGGCATGACGTACAGCAGGGTGAGTAAAAAATAACTTCTCTAGGACCGGCGCGCCTTCCAGGCGCCAAACACAATTACCAGCCCGGGAATCAAAATCATCGCCCAGATGATTTTGTCCAGGTGCATGCGCACCCAAGGAATGTTGCCGAAGAAATAACCAATGGTCAC
>JBEGPS010000123.1:0-5869 GCA_041181325.1 Pseudomonadota bacterium | reverse complement strand
TCGCGCATGAAATTACGCGCCTGGTAGTTGCGCACGCCGGTCCACGGCACGGTGGCGTTGGGCATGGCCAGAACATCGTCAATCGAGGCCTCGGCGGGCTCGGCTTTCATGAGCCAGAAGTTTTGCATTTTGAAAATGGGACGGTGGCAAAAAAATAACCTGAATGGGTTGCTTTAGGTGCTATGGAAGTAATAGCTGCTTATGCACTATTGACGTGGGCTAGCGGCCTATTTGACGTGTAGGAATGAGGTTTGAATAGGTCTTCCGGGCAGGCTCAGCACTGCGGTGCGCGCGGGCGTTTGCGCCACAAGCCTGCCCTTGCGCCAGACCTTGAGACGCGTGGCTTTAAGGCGTATCGCTTCTATCGGGTTGTGCGCCTGCAGCAGCACCAAGTCGGCGTGGCAGCCTGCTTCCAGGCCGTAGCCGTCCAGGTGCAGGATACGAGCCGGGTTCTTGGTCACGGCATCAAAGCATTGCTGCATCGCTGCTTGGCTGGTCATTTGCGCTACGTGCAGGCCCATGCTGGCCACCTCCAGCATGTCACCGCTGCCCAGGCTGTACCAGGGGTCCATGCAGCAGTCCTGGCCAAACGCTACGGTCATGCCTGCGGCCATGATTTCAGGCACGCGGGTCATGCCGCGGCGCTTGGGGTAGGTGTCGTGGCGGCCCTGCAGGGTGATGTTGATCAGCGGGTTGCTCACTACGCTAAGCTGCGCCTCGGCCATTAGTGGCAGCAGCTTGCTCACGTAGTAGTTGTCCATGCTGTGCATGGACGTGAGGTGCGAGCCGGTCACGCGGCCATGCAGGCCGAGGCGGTTGGCCTCAAAGGCCAAGGTTTCGATGTGGCGCGAGAGCGGGTCGTCCGACTCGTCACAGTGCATGTCGACCAGTTTGCCTTGCTCGGCAGCCAGCTCGCACAGCAGCTTGACGCTCCTTGCTCCGTCGGCCATGGTGCGCTCGAAGTGGGGAATACCGCCCACCACATCCACACCCAGGCTTAGGGCTTTTTTAAGGTTGTCTAGGCCGTTTGGAATACCGCGTGCGGCATCCCCGGCATTTCTAAAAACACCGTCCTGCGGGAAGGCCACCAGCTGCAAGTCGATGTACAGGGCCACCTTTTTCTTGACCGCCAGCAAGGCTTCCACGGCCAACATGCTGGGGTCGCTGGTGTCAACATGGCTGCGGATTGCCAGCAGACCGTTGGCCACGGCCCAGTCGCAATAGGCCAGGGCGCGGTCCACTAGCGCGTCAAATGTCAGTTGGGGCTTGAGTTCGCCCCATAGCGCAATGCCTTCCAGGAGCGTGCCGCTCTGGTTCAGACGCGGCAGGCCCAGGCTGAGCGTGGCGTCCATGTGGAAATGCGCGTCTACAAATGGGCTGGAAAGCAGCATGCCACCCGCGTCCACGGTCTCGTTGGCATGCGCTGCCGCAGGGCTCAGGCCTTGGGTGACCTCGGTGATACGTCCGGCCTGCACCGCTACAGACATATTGGTGCGGCCATCGGGCAGGGTGGCGTTGTGGATTAGCAGGTCGAGCATGGTGAGCGCTATTACTGAGTTCCAAAAATCCGATCCCCCGCATCCCCCAGCCCCGGCATGATGTAGCCGTGGTCGTTCAACTCGCGGTCAATGGCTGCGGTGAATACGGGCACATCGGGGTGTTCCTTAAACAAGGTATTGATGCCTTCGGGGCAGGTCAGCAGGCACAAAAACTTGATGGATTTGGGGTTGCAGGCCTTGAGCCGCGTGACCGCCGCCGCCGCCGAATTTCCAGTAGCCAGCATGGGGTCGACTATCACCACGTCGCGCTCTTCCATATGGCTGGGCATCTTGAAGTAATACTCCACCGCCTGCAGCGTTTTGGGGTCACGGTACAGGCCCACATGGCCGACGCGGGCTCCGGGCACCACGTTCAACACGCCGTCCAAAATGCCGTTGCCCGCACGCAGCACGCTGGCAAAGACCAGCTTTTTGCCGTCAATCATCTTGCCAGTGGTTTTCTCGATCGGAGTTTCTATTTCCACGTCTTGCAGTGGCATGTCGCGGCACACCTCGTAAATCATCAGGCCAGCCAGCTCGTTGAGCAGGCGGCGAAAGCTGCTGGTGCTAGCCTCTTTTTTGCGCATCAGCGTGAGCTTGTGCTGCACCAGGGGGTGGTCGATCAGGGTGACGTTGGCGCGGGCTGCGGGGTCGATGGCAATCATGGAGTTCTCTTTACAACGTTAATGTGGACGAACGCTTTTGGCGCGCGCTATCGCTTGCCGCCCAGAATGCTGCCCAATACGCCACGAATAATCTGGCGACCCACTTCGCGTCCAATCGAGCTGGCGGCGCTCTTGATCAGTTGCTCGCCCACACTGGCGCGCGTGCGGCGGGTGCCGCCGCCCAGCAAGTCGCCCAAGCCGTCTAATATGCCGCGCTCGGGCGCAGGGGCGGGCTCGGCAGCCGCCGTGCCGCGCGGGCTCGCAGTGGCGGAGGGGGCGGCAGTGGAATGGGCGTCGGGTGCAGGCATGCGCGCAGCGGTGCGGCCTTTAAGCGACTCAAATGCCGATTCGCGGTCCACCACTTTCTCGTACACACCTGCCACGATGGAGCTGTCCAACAGCGCTTTGCGTTGGTCGGGCGTGATGGGGCCAATTTGGCTGGCGGGTGGAATCACGTACACACGCTCGGTCAGGCTGGGGCGGCCTTTTTCGTCCAGCAGGCTGACCAAGGCCTCGCCCACGCCCAGCTCGGTGATGGCCGTGGCCACATCCAGACCGGGGTTGGCGCGCATGGTTTCCGCCGCACTTTTGACCGCTTTCTGGTCACGCGGGGTGAAGGCGCGCAGCGCGTGCTGTACCCGGTTGCCCAGCTGGGCCAACACGCTGTCGGGAATGTCCAGCGGATTCTGGGTGACAAAAAACACGCCCACGCCTTTGGAGCGCACCAAGCGCACCACCAGCTCAATGCGCTCCACCAACACCTTGGGTGCGTCGTTAAACAGCAGGTGGGCCTCGTCAAAGAAAAACACCAGTTTGGGTTTGTCCAAGTCGCCCACTTCGGGCAGGGCCTCGAACAATTCGCTCAGCATCCACAGCAAAAAGGTGGCGTACAGGCGCGGTGAGTTCATTAGCTTGTCGGCAGCCAGCACGTTGATAAAGCCTTTGCCGGAGCCGTCGGTCTGCATGAAGTCGGCAATGTTGAGCATGGGCTCGCCGAAGAATTTGTCGCCGCCTTGGCTCTCAATCTGCATCAGCCCGCGCTGGATGGCGCCAATGCTGGCGGCGCTGATGTTGCCGTATTCGGTGGTGAAGCTGCTGGCGTTGTCGCCAACGTGCTGGCACATGGCACGCAGGTCTTTCATGTCCAGCAGCAGCAAGCCGTCGTCATCCGCAATTTTGAACACCAGTTGCAGCACGCCAGCCTGTGTTTCGTTCAAATTGAGCATGCGGGCCAGCAGCAGGGGCCCCAGGTCGCTGACAGTGGCGCGCACGGGGTGGCCTTGCTCGCCAAAAACGTCCCATAAGGTGACTGGGAATGCTGCAAATTCAGGAGCAGGCAACGCACGTTCAGTAAGGACTTTGGCTAGTTTGTCGCCTAACTTGCCTTTTTGCGAGATGCCGGTTAGGTCGCCCTTGATGTCTGCCATAAACACCGGCACACCCAGGTCAGAAAAACCTTCGGCTAGCGTTTGCAGGGTGATGGTTTTGCCAGTGCCGGTGGCCCCGGTGATCAGGCCATGGCGGTTGGCTTTGTCAGGACGCAAAAAGCACTGCACGGTACTTTTGTCATTTTGATGTTGCGCGATGAGGATGCCGTTGTCGGTGCTGGAAGCCATATAAATCCCGAAAAGTACAATTGAACGGATAGGGTAACGAATTTTTAAAGGGCAACAAGTGGCAGGACACAGTAAATGGGCCAACATCCAACACCGCAAGGGCCGTCAGGACGAAAAGCGCGGAAAAATTTGGACCCGCATCGTGCGCGAAATCACGGTAGCAGCACGCACCGGCGGTGGCGACCCCACCATGAACCCGCGCCTGCGTTTGGCCATTGAAAAAGCCAAGGCCGCCAATATGCCTGCAGACCGCGTGAAGTACAACGTGGACAAAGCCACTGGTTCGCTGGATGGCATCAGCTACGAAGAAATTCGCTACGAGGGCTACGGTATCGGTGGCGCGGCCATCATCGTGGACACCATGACCGACAACAAGGTGCGAACCGTGGCTGAGGTGCGCCACGCGTTCAGCAAGAACGGCGGCAATATGGGCACCGAGGGCTCCGTGGCATTCCAGTTCAAGCACTGTGGCCAGCTGATTTATGCGCCCGGTACCAGCGAAGACAAAGTGATGGAAGTGGCGCTGGAAGCCGGTGCCGAAGACGTAATTACGGACGACGATGGTGCTATTGAGGTGCTGACCAGCTACGCAGACTTTGAATCGGTGAAGGCCGCTTTGGAAGCCGCCGGACTGACTGCCGAGGTGGCCGGTGTCACCATGCGGGCAGAAAATACCATTGAGCTGACCGGTGAAGACGCCGAACGCATGCAAAAACTGCTGGATATTCTGGAAGACTTGGACGATACCCAAGACATCTTTCACAACGCCGCTCTCTAAATTACTCGCATTGAAAAGAAACTTATGAATATTCTCGTCATCGGTGGCGGCGGACGCGAACACGCGCTGGCCTGGAAGCTGGCACAAAGCCCCAAAGTGCAAATGATTTACGTAGCCCCCGGCAATGGCGGCACCGCCACCGACGAGCGCCTGCACAACATTGACATGACCGATGTGGTGGAGCTGCGCACCTGGGCGCAGGCCAACAAGATTGCATTGACATTGGTGGGGCCTGAAGTGCCGCTGGCTGCCGGTGTGGTGGACGAATTCCGCGCGCACGGCATGCGCATTTTTGGGCCTACCAAGGCGGCTGCGCAGTTGGAGAGTTCCAAGGCGTTCAGCAAGGCGTTTATGAAGCGCCACCACATTCCCACCGCCGAATACGAAACTTTCTCGGACCCGGTAGCTGCACATGCCTACATCGACAAAATGGGCGCACCCATTGTGGTCAAGGCGGATGGCTTGGCTGCGGGCAAGGGCGTGGTGGTGGCCATGAGTTTGGCGGAGGCCCACGAGGCGGTGGACTTTATGTTGCTGGACAACACCCTGGGCGTGGCGCACAACGACGGTGGCGCGCGTGTCGTGATTGAAGAATTCTTGCAAGGCGAAGAGGCCAGCTTTATCGTGATGGTGGATGGCAAAAATGTGTTGCCACTGGCCACCAGCCAGGACCACAAGCGCCTGCTGGATGGCGACTTGGGCCCGAACACCGGCGGCATGGGTGCCTATTCGCCCGCGCCCGTGGTCACACCCGATGTGCACGCCCGCGCCATGCGCGAGATTATTCTGCCTACGGTGAAAGGCATGGAAAAAGATGGCATTCCCTTCAGCGGCTTTTTGTATGCCGGCCTGATGATCGATGCCAACGGTGCCCCCAAAACGCTGGAATTCAACTGCCGCATGGGCGACCCCGAAACCCAACCCATCATGATGCGCCTGAAGACCGATTTGGTGGACGTGCTGATGGCCGCCACCGAACCCGGCCCGCACGGCAAGCTGGACGAAGTAGAGCTGCAATGGGACCGCCGCACCGCCCTGGGCGTGGTGCTGGCTGCGCACGGCTATCCGCTGACCCCGCGCAAGGGCGATGTGATCACCGGCGTGCCACGCTTTAACGCCGAAGACGTGCATCTGGACCACGCCGTGGTGTTCCACGCGGGCACTACGTTAAAAGACGGTGCATTGCAGGTGTCCGGCGGTCGCGTGTTGTGCGTTACCGCGCTGGCAGATTCTGTGAAAACTGCGCAGCAGAAAGTGTATGAAGTGGCGCGG
>JBEGPS010000122.1:0-2996 GCA_041181325.1 Pseudomonadota bacterium | reverse complement strand
GACAAACTCAACGACCTATTTTCCCGCAACCGCGCCTGGGCCGCCGAGATGGAGCGCACGCGCCCCGGCTTTTTCACCGGGCTGGCTAACCAGCAAAAGCCCAAATACATGTGGATTGGCTGCTCCGACAGCCGCGTGCCGGCCAACGAAATCATTGGCCTGGCGCCTGGCGAGATTTTTGTCCACCGCAACGTGGCCAACGTGGTGGTGCACTCTGACCTGAACGCTTTGTCCACTATCCAATTTGCGGTAGAGCGGCTCAAGGTCAGGCACGTGATGGTGGTGGGCCACTACGGCTGTTCGGGCGTGCAGGCCGCGCTCGAGGGTGCGCGCATTGGATTGGCCGACAACTGGCTGCGCCACATTCAGGACGTGCGTGACCGCCACCGCGAGGTGCTGGAAGTAATTCCTGAGCATGGTCGTGCTGCTGCACTGTGCGAATTGAACGTGATCGAGCAGGTGGTCAACGTGGCCCAAAGCACGGTACTGCAAGACGCCTGGGCTGGTGAGCAAGACGTTACGCTGCATGGCTGGGTGTACGGCGTGCACGATGGCCTGGTGCAAGACCTGCACATGACGGTGACCCGCCAGGACGACCTGAATGCGCTGTACCGCGAAGCCATCTCTGGCGTGCGCTTGATACCTCGCAATGTGAAGTAAAAGTGTCTCGGGCTACCGTGGTGCGTAAGCGATCCAGGGGCCGCAATAACGTACACTCCGCCCTGCCCGGGGTGCGCAATGGTTGCGCTGAGATGGATGCCAAACCCGTGAACTTGATCTGGTTCATACCAGCGTAAGAAGTGCAGCGTAGCCCATGGCCCAAGCGCCGTTCGGGTTACAACTTTTCAGGGTTTGCGGGGCTAGTGCCTTTTCTGTCTTCGGGTGATTACATCAGGAGACTTGCCAGTGAATACAACCGCCGCCAACACCCCATTTAACAGCCTACTGGCACTTTCCTGACCATGGCAGCACAACGCATAGGCATTGCCGGTGCCGGTGTACTGGGGCGTTTGCTGGCGGTGCAACTGAGCGCTGCGGGCCACGCCGTGGAGGTGTTCGACCCTGCATCCGGTCCCGGCACAGGCCCCGACCCGCGTGCGCAATCGGGCTCGCAAGCCGCGGGGTGGACGGCTGCCGGCATGCTCAGCCCCGTAGCCGAGCTGGAGCGCGCGGGGGCCGAAGTGTTTGCTTTGGGCCTGCGCTCCTGCCAGTTGTGGCCGCAGATTGTGCAGACGTTGGGCCAGCCGGTGGCGTTGCATATGGAAGGCAGCTTGCTGCTAGCGCACCGCAGCGATGCGGGGGCGGCCCAGCGCGTGGTGGGCTTGCTGCAGGCCAAGGCCGAAGCAGCGTACCAGCCGCAGCCCTTGACACTGCCGCAATTGCGCGCGCTGGAACCCGCTATTCAAGGCCCGGCACTGGCCTGGCTGCTGCCGTGCGAGGGGCAAATTCATCCCATTCAGGCGATGCAGGCGCTGGCGGCGCAAGGCAGCGCGCAAGGCGTGCAGTGGCATTGGAATAGCCGGGTGGCGCAGGTGAATGCGGGTGAGCTGGTCGAAGAGCAGGCTGGCCAACGGCATGCGTTCGACCACGTCTTCGACGTGCGCGGCGTGGGTGCCAAGCCCGCACTACCGGTGCGCGGTGTGCGTGGCGAGGTGTTCTGGCTGCACGCGCCCGGCGTGCCGTTGCACCGCCCGGTGCGCCTACTGCACCCGCGCCACTCCATTTACATGGTGCCGCGCCCCGGCGACGTCATCGTGGTGGGGGCCAGCGAGATTGAGAGCGAAGACCGCTCGCCCGTGTCGCTGCGCAGCACCCTGGAGCTACTCAGCGCCGCGCACAGCGCCATCCCCGCATTGGCCGAGGCGCGTGTGGTGCACACCGAGACCAACCTGCGCCCCGCATTGCCCGACAATCTACCCTTGCTCCAACACCTGCACCATGGGCCAGGCAAAACGGAAATCAACGGCCTCTTCCGCCACGGCTGGCTCATCGCCCCCGCCTTGGTAGAGCAAGCCCTGCAAGAACTATCGCTGTAAAACCATCGCCAAAATAAGCCAATGCTTGAACCTGACCCCCTGCAGCCTGACCCCCTGCACCCCACCATCACCGTGGTGGTTAACGGCACCCCCCAGCCCACCACTGCCCGCACCCTGCAGGCATGGGTGGATGCGCAAGACGTACTGCCCGCAGCCCTGGCCACAGCCGTCAATGGCCAGTTTGTGCCACGCACCGCACGCGTGGATCAGGTGTTAGCAGAAGGCGACACCATCCTGACTTTCCAACCCATTCAAGGAGGTTGAGCCATGTCCAATGAACCGAGCCAGTGGCACATAGGCGGTCGCACCCTCACCAGCCGCTTCTTCCTGGGCACCGCTGCCTATCCCTCACCCCAAGTGCTGCAAGAAGCCATCGCAGCTTCCGGCACCCAAGTAGTCACCATGGGCCTGCGCCGCCAGCTGGCCCACGGCGCACAGGCAGGCGACTTCTTCGCCATGGTAAAAGCCACCGGCGCACACCTGCTGCCCAACACCGCCGGCTGCCATACTGCCCGCGAAGCCATCACCCTGGCCCACATGGCGCGCGAGCTGTTTGACACCACCTGGATCAAGCTCGAAGTGGTGGGCGACGCCCACACGCTGCAGCCCGACCCGTTTGAGCTGCTCGTTGCCGCCACCCAGTTGGTCAAAGACGGGTTTGAAGTATTTCCGTATTGCATGGACGACCTGGTCAGCTGCCAGCGCCTGCTGGATGTGGGCTGCAACATCCTCATGCCTTGGGGCGCACCCATTGGCTCGGGCCAGGGGCTGGTGAACCCCGGCGCGCTGCGCACCCTGCGCGCGCGCCTGCCGGGCGTACCGCTCATTGTGGACGCGGGCATCGGCTCGCCCGCCGACGCGGTGCAGGCCATGGAGCTGGGGCTGGACGGCGTACTGCTCAACAGCGCGGTGGCCAATGCCATTGACCCAGTGCGCATGGCGCGCGCGTTCAAACTGGGC
>JBEGPS010000121.1:0-31284 GCA_041181325.1 Pseudomonadota bacterium | reverse complement strand
AAAAGCTGCGCAAGGTGCGGCGCGCGGCTTTTTCTCCGCTCGCCTGCAGCGTCTTGCCGTGGGGCGCAAGCCCCAGCTCCGCCAGTGTGGGCAACGCCGGTTGGTCCAGCGGCGCAGCAGCATTCAAGCCGCCTTCTTGCAACAAGTGCAGCGGCGCATCCATGCACGCCTGCCAGCGCTTGGCCCAGCCCGAACGGCTGCCCAGCCTGCGCACCACGCCGGTCTGGGTGAATTCTTGCCAAGGGATGTGTTGCGCCCGGCACCACGCCGCCACCTGTTTGTCCCGCGTGTACGACCAGCCAGGGCCAGTTTCCTCGTGGCTGAGCAGGTGGGTGAAGGGGGTTTCTGTTTGCAGCGCTGCCAGCACCTGCACCAGGCTGCCCACACGCACCAGCAGCGGTAGTCCGCGTTGCGCCAAGGCCGCGCGCAACTCGGTCAGGCAACCCAGCGCAAAATCCACATGGCTGGCGTCGCACTCGGGACTGTTCAGCCACTCGGGCTCAATCACAAACAAACCCAGCGCACGCGTGTGCGCCTGGGCAGCAACCAGCGGGGCGTGGTCGTGCAGGCGCAGGTCGCGCTTGAACCAGACCAAGGCGGTGGTGGGCTGCGTGGGCACTTACTGCTGGCGCGTGTGGCTGGCGCGGTGGCGCAAATAAGCCTGGCCCCGCAGCGCCACATGCTTGGTGGCCCGCCCGGCCATGCGTTTGCGCCACATGCGAAAGGACGATGGTTTCATGTGCGCCCGCATCAGATCAATCACTGCCGATTCGTTGAGCCCAAATTGCGCCTCAATCGCTTCAAACGCAGTGCGGTCTTCCCATGCCATTTCGACGATGCGCGAGATGTCGCCTTCGGTCAGTGTGGCCAGCAGTGAGGGTATGCGGCTCATGCGCGCAGGCTCCAAGCGGTTAACGCGCAAGCCAAGGTCGCCACCAGCGTCAGCACCAAGCGCATAGGCAGCCAACTCCGCAGGCCAAACCGTGGATACACCGTGCGGTCTACCGCAAAGCAGGCCCACAAGCCCAGCACCACCAGCCACAGCCCTGTTGCTGTGCCCAGTAGCAAGGCAACCCACGCCACCAAGCTAGGCACCACGCCCCAGAGCAATAGTTTGCTATCCGGCGCAGCGCCACCGCCCATAGCCAGTCCCCAGTGGATAGCGCCCATAAAACTCAAAATGCTGGCACCGTAGGCCAATAGCGCAGCAGTTATCCGAGTGCTTTCCAATGGCCCGAGCCCCAAGGCCGCGCCTGCCAGGCCAACAAAAGGCAGCAGGCCGCCGTAGCCAAGCCATTGGGCGATGCGCGGTGGTTGCGTCATGGTTGCTTTGCAGGTGTCTCGCGCACCCACATCGCGTGGGGCACGCTGTGGTGGGGGGCGGATGTTTCAGGGAGTGGAGTTTCAGCCGCCCTGGGTGCGTCAGTTGGGCGGCACATTTTTTCGCCATCCCACTGCTGGCCGCACCAGCAGCGGCCGGTGGCGTCGATCAGGCAGGTTCCGGTGCCGCAGCAGCGTTCGTCATCTTGCATGTGTATTTTTCCAGTTGTGTCACCATTGGCTTCGCCAGATTTTGACGAACTTCGTATAACGCGGCGTAACCCTGGGATATTGATGCGATGGATGCTTTGAATGTGCTGGGAGGCCCGCTGGAGGCCTGCTCTTTTGACCCGCTTACCGGGTTTTTCCGCGATGGCTGCTGCACCACCGATGCGCAAGACCACGGCACGCATGTGGTCTGCGCCAAGGTGACGGCCGACTTTTTGGCGTATTCGCTGGCGCAGGGCAACGACCTGATGACGCCGCGCCCGGAGTATCGCTTTGTGGGCCTCAAGCCCGGCGACCGCTGGTGCCTGTGCGCCAAGCGCTGGCGCGAGGCACTGTTGGCCGGCAAAGCACCCCCGGTGCATTTGCAAGCCACCCACAGCCGCGCGCTTGACATTGTGACCCTGGCGCAACTGCAGGAACACGCGCTGTAGCTATCAAATAGATAGCTGCTTACGCATATCCCGCGGGGGCTAGAGGCCTAAAAGGCTTAAAGCTTTCCTACTTGGTCCACGCCAGCAGCGGTTTCAAATACTTGCCGGTAAAGCTGGCTGGGTTGGCCGCAATGTCTTCCGGCGTGCCCATACCCACCACGGTGCCGCCACCCGCGCCGCCTTCGGGCCCCATGTCGATCAGCCAGTCGGCGGTTTTGATCACGTCCAGGTTGTGCTCAATCACCACAATGGTGTTACCCGCATCGCGCAGCTGGTGCAGCACCTTGAGAAGCAGCGCAATGTCGGCAAAGTGCAGGCCGGTGGTGGGCTCGTCCAGGATGTAGAGCGTGCGGCCGGTGTCTTTTTTGGACAGTTCCAGCGCCAGCTTGACCCGCTGCGCTTCGCCACCCGACAGCGTGGTGGCGGCTTGGCCCAGCTTGATATAGCTCAGACCCACATCCAGCAGGGTTTGCAGCTTGCGGGCAATGGTCGGCACGGCTTGCAAAAAGTCGAACGCGGCCTCGACCGTTAGCTCCAAAATTTGCGCGATGTTTTTGCCTTTGTAGAGCACTTCCAGGGTTTCGCGGTTGTAACGCTGGCCTGCGCACACGTCACAGGGCACGTACACATCGGGCAAGAAATGCATCTCCACCTTGACCATACCGTCGCCCTGGCAGGCCTCGCAGCGGCCCCCGGCCACGTTGAAGCTGAAGCGCCCCGGCCCGTAGCCACGCTCGCGCGCCACGGGTACCTCAGCCATCAGCTCGCGGATGGGGGTGAACAGGCCGGTGTAGGTGGCGGGGTTGCTGCGCGGTGTGCGGCCAATGGGTGACTGGTCTACGTTGATCACCTTGTCGAAGTGCTCTATACCCTCGATGGCTTCGTGCGCGGCGGGCTCTTCATGGGCACGGTAAATGCTGCGGGCCACGGCCGCGTACAGCGTGTCATTCACCAGCGTGGATTTGCCGGAGCCGGACACACCGGTCACACAGGTCAGCAAGCCCACGGGAAATTCCACACTCACGCCCTGCAGGTTGTGCCCGGTGGCGTTCACCACGCGGATCGCTTGCATGTCGCCCTGGCTGGCCAGATGGGCGGCTTGCCGCTCGGACCACGCCAAGGCCGCTTTGCTGGGCGCGCCCTTGCCCGCAGGTTTGGCAGCGGCCTTTTTCTCAGCAGCGGTGAGCGGCACGGTGGGAATCCACGGCGTGCGTCGCTTGGGCACGGCTATCTCCAGCGTGTGCGCCAGGTACTGGCCGGTGAGCGAGTGGGGGTTGGCTTTGACGTCGTCAAAGGTGCCCTGTGCAATCACCCGCCCGCCGTGCACGCCAGCACCCAGGCCCATGTCGATCACATGGTCGGCGGCGCGCATCATGTCTTCGTCGTGCTCCACCACCAGCACGCTGTTGCCAATGTCGCGCAGGTGTTTCAGGGTGTCGATCAGGCGGTCGTTGTCGCGCTGGTGCAGGCCGATGCTGGGTTCGTCCAGCACGTACATCACCCCGGTCAGGCCCGAGCCAATCTGGCTGGCCAGGCGGATGCGCTGGCTCTCGCCGCCGCTGAGCGTTTCGGCACTGCGGTCCAGGCTCAGGTAGTTCAGCCCCACGTCGTTCAAGAATTTCAGGCGAAGGCCAATCTCTCGCACCACTTTGGCTGCAATTTCGCCCTTGGCACCGTGCATTTGCAGCGTGCTGAAGTAGGCAAACGCGTCGCGCAGGGTGGCGTGGCTGATCTCGTAAATGGCGCGGGCCTGATCGCCTTCGCCAATCTTCACATTGCGTGCTTCAATGCGCAGGCGCGAGCCCTTGCAGTCTGGGCAGGGTTGGGTGCTGCGCAAGCGGGCCAGGTCTTCACGCACCAGTGCGGAATCGGTCTCGCGGTAGCGACGTTGCATGTTGGGGATGATGCCCTCAAACGGGTGCTTCTTCGCCAGCTTTTTACCTTCAGACGCACCCGAATCCACTACATAACTGAATTTGATTTCTTCCTCGCCCGAGCCGAACAGAATGGCGTTTTGAATCGCCTCGGGCAGCGCATCAAACGGCTGGTCCGCATCAAATTTGTAGTGCTTGGCCAGGCACTCCACCATGCTGAAGTAGTAGCCGTTGCGCCGGTCCCAGCCCTTGATGGCACCGCTGGCCAGGCTGAGCGTGGGAAAGGCCACCACGCGGGCGGGGTCGAAAAAGTCTTGCTGGCCCAGGCCGTCGCAGCTGGGGCACGCGCCCACCGGCGAGTTGAACGAGAACAGGCGCGGCTCCAGCTCTTGAATAGAGTAGCTGCACACCGGGCATGAGAATTTGGCGTTGAATAAATGCTCTTTAGGGCTGTAGCGACCGTCGGCATTGCGTAAGCTGCTATCATTTTTGATGGTTGTGGCGTCCGTCATTTCCAGCGCAATGGCCCGGCCATTGGCCAGCCGCAATGCCGCTTCAAAACTTTCGGCCAGGCGCTGCTTCATATCAACACGCACCTTGATGCGGTCCACCACCACGTCTATGTCGTGCTTCTCGGTCTTCTTGAGCTTGGGCAGGTTGTCAAACTCAAAAGTCTCGCCGTTGATGCGAAAGCGCACATAGCCCTGGGCTTGCATGTCGGCAAATACATCCAGAAACTCGCCTTTCTTCTCGCGCGCCAGCGGGGCCAAAATCATCAGCCGGGTGTCTTCGGGTAAAGCCAGCGCGGCATCCACCATCTGGCTCACCGTCTGGCTTTTCAAGGCCAGGCCGTGCTCGGGGCAGTGCGGCGTGCCTGCGCGGGCAAACAGTAGGCGCAGGTAGTCATGAATCTCGGTCACCGTGCCCACGGTGGAGCGAGGGTTGTGGCTGGTGGCTTTTTGCTCGATGCTGATGGCGGGCGACAGGCCCTCAATCATGTCCACATCGGGCTTGTCCATCATTTGCAAAAACTGGCGCGCGTAAGTGCTCAGGCTCTCGACATAGCGGCGCTGGCCTTCGGCATACAGCGTGTCAAAGGCCAGGCTGGATTTGCCCGACCCGCTTAACCCCGTAATCACCACCAACTGGTTGCGTGGGATGTCGATGTCGATATTTTTCAGGTTGTGCGTGCGTGCACCCCGAATGCTGATGTTTTGCTGCTGCAAAGCACGCGCAAGGTAGGTGCCGTCGGTGGGTGTTGTCAAGGTAATGGCCGGTTAAGGGAAACCCATCATGATAGTAAAGATGCGGGACAATTACAGTCCGCTGCCCATTGGGGCGTGAATATTCCACCTTGCGAGTTAATACTTTGTCCGCTGACATCCCGGTAGCCCCCGCTCCCCACGCCATGAATGCCCAAGAAAAGCGCTCAGCAGCCTCATTGGCGCTGATTTTTGCGCTGCGCATGCTGGGCTTGTTTTTGGTCTTGCCCGTGTTTGCGCTAGAAGCCCGCAAATATCCTGGTGGAGATGACCCCGCATTGGTGGGGCTGGCCATGGGCATGTATGGCCTGACCCAAGGTTTTTTGCAAATACCCTTTGGCATTGCGTCGGACCGCATCGGGCGCAAGCCAGTGATGGTGGTGGGATTGGTCATGTTTGCCATCGGCAGCGGGGTGGCTGCCTTGGCCCCCACCATGGGCTGGCTGATCGCAGGGCGGGCCATTCAGGGCTCGGGCGCCATATCGGCGGCAGTCACCGCACTGTTGGCAGACCAAACGCGTGATGCGGTGCGCACCAAAGCCATGGCGCTGGTGGGGGCCAGCATTGGGCTGATGTTTGCGGTCTCGCTGGTGCTGTCGCCGTTGCTGGCTTCGGTGGTGGGGTTGAGCGGGCTCTTTGCCGTGACCTGTGCTTTGGCGCTGGGCGGTATTGCCGTGGTGCTGTGGTGGGTGCCGCCAGAGCCACCCAAAGCCACACTGCAACAGCGCAACAGCGCTTGGGCCGATTTGGGCACGGTGCTGCGCCACCCGGCCCTCTTACGGCTGGACTTTGGTGTGTTCGTATTACACGCGGTTCAGTTGGCCATGTGGGTAGCCCTGCCCGCCATGCTGGTGCAAGCGGGGTTGGGTAAAGATCACCATTGGTGGGTGTATTTGCCAGCCGTCTTGGCGTCGTTTTTTGTGATGGGCGCGACGTTGTTTCCGTTGGAGAAGCGTGGGTACCTTCGGGCGGTGTTTTTAAGTGCCGTGGGCTTGATTGCTTTGGTGCAACTGGGCTTGTTGTTTGCCGCGCAAAGCACTCCGTCGATTGGCGTTTTGGCGGTGTGGTTGTTTGTGTTCTTTTGCGGCTTTAACGTGCTGGAAGCCAGCCAGCCCAGCATGGCCTCACGCATCGCGCCAGCGCAGGTGCGCGGCACTGCACTGGGGGTGTACAACACGCTGCAGTCACTCGGTTTTTTTGCTGGCGGACTGGTGGGTGGTGCGCTGGTGAAGGGTTTCGGGCCGCAAGGTTTGTTTTTGACCTGCGCCGCTGCCATGTTGACCTGGCTGGCCGTGGCGTGGCCCATGCGTGCGCCGGTGGTTGCTACTGCACCGCAAGCCACGGCAAACGCAGGATAATCAGTCGCTATATCTGGAGAAAACCATGGCATCCGTGAACAAAGTTATTTTGGTCGGCAATTGCGGCCGCGACCCCGAAATCCGCTACCTGCCTTCGGGCCAAGCGGTTGCCAATGTGAGCGTGGCCACCAGTAGCCGCCGCAAAGATCGCAACACCGGCGAAACCGTAGAAGACACCCAGTGGCACCGCGTCACCTTTTACGACCGATTGGCTGAGATCGCTGGCGAATACGTTAAAAAAGGCCGCCCTATTTACGTGGAAGGCCGCCTCAAGTACGGCAAGTACATCGACCAGGCTGGCGTGGAAAAAAGCACTGTGGACATCGTTGCTACCGAGCTCCAGTTGCTAGGTGGCCGCGAAGGCATGGGCGGGCCAGGCGATGGTGGCGATGAAGGCGGTGCACCACCCCCTCCACGTCGCCCGATGGCTCCACCCCCCCGCATGGCAGCGCCAGCGCCCGCACCACGTCAAGCACCAGCACCTCGCCCTGCGAGTGGGTTTGATGATATGGATGACGATATTCCGTTCTAGGACACCCTTGGCTGCGGTCAATCGCAGCGCTTCTTTTGTGGGGAGGGCCGATTAAACGTACGGCTCTTGGGCACTGTTTCCAGCATGATTTTCCACACTCCCTGCGCGCGTTCCATTGACAGGGTTTTCTCAACTTTGTCGCGGCATTCACTGTATGGTGTAGCAGGGCAAAGACTGCCTGAAAATTGGGCAATAATTTTCTGTAGTGCGCAAAGCGCTGGACGGCACTTACCTGCGCTTGACCATGTGTTTTATGGAGCAAGAGCTCTCTGCACGCATACCGCCCAACGAGACACAGCGCGTTGATCTGGACCTGATGTTGAAAGATATGGAGATGCTACTAGCCCGCATGGGCTGAGGCAATTACACCGCCGCCCAGGCACACCTCGCCGTCATACACCACGGCAGATTGGCCCGGTGTGACCGCCCATTGCGGCTGTTCAAATCGCAGCGAAAAGGCTGCGCCATTCAGGCCTTCAATGTCTCCGGCACCGCCAACGGTGCATGCCGCATCCGCTTGGCGGTAGCGCGTCTTAGCGGCTACTGCGCCTCCTGATGGTGCAACGCCCGACACCCAGCTTGCATCTTGCGCATCGAGCGCCATGGACTGCAGCCAGGGGTGGTCGTGCCCTTGTACTACCCACAGGGTGTTGCCTTGCATGTCTTTGCGGGCCACAAACCAAGGTGCATGTTCGCCCCCGCCTTTTTGCGCTCCCTTGGCTTTAAGCCCCCCAATACCCAGACCTTGCCGCTGGCCCAAGGTGTAAAACGACAGCCCGACGTGCTCGCCTATGGTTTGGCCCTTGGCGTTCTTAATGGGGCCTGGCTCTTTGGAGATGTAGCGGTTCAAAAACTCGCGGAAAGGCCGCTCGCCAATAAAGCAAATGCCGGTGGAGTCTTTCTTCTTGGCGTTGGGCAGCTTCATTTCTTCGGCAATGCGCCGCACTTCGGTCTTGTGCAACTCACCTACTGGGAACAACGTTTTGGACAATTGCGCCTGGTTGAGTCGGTGCAAGAAGTAGCTTTGGTCTTTGGCGGGGTCCAGCCCTTTGAGCAACTCGTAGCGCGGGCCTGTATCTGTGGCAATGCTGCGCACGCGGGCGTAATGGCCGGTGGCAATCTTCTCGGCACCCAATCGCATGGCATGGTCTAAAAAGGCTTTGAACTTGATCTCGGCGTTGCACAGAATGTCGGGATTGGGCGTACGGCCGGCCTGGTATTCGCGCAAAAACTCGGCAAACACACGGTCTTTGTAGTTGGAAGCAAAGTTGACATGCTCAATCTCAATGCCAATCACATCTGCGACGGCTGCGGCATCCACAAAGTCGATGTTGGACGAGCAGTATTCGCTGTCGTCATCATCTTCCCAGTTTTTCATAAAGATACCCACCACCTCATGCCCTTGTTGCTTGAGCAGGTGGGCGGTGACGGCGGAGTCCACCCCGCCACTGAGTCCGACGACGATTCGTTGCTTTGTCATAGAGGCTATTTTACCTGTGGACCACAGTCAAAATTTTTATAGCGAAAAGGCCTGCAGCCCTTTTATGGTGTGCGTATATAGCTATATTTTCAATAGCAAAATTATTTGCGTGATATCAGTGCCGCGCGCAAGTGATCGTAAAAAACCTGCGATGGCGCGCTCAGCGTGGCGCCGTGGCGGGTGGCCAGGCCCAGTTGTCTTGCTACCGCGGGCTCACACAGTGTTATACCTATTAGCGAGGTGTGGGCGCTGGGCAGTGCCAGCCGCGGCACAGCGGCCAGTCCCAACCCCGCTTCCACCATACCCAGCAGGGTGGCAATGTGACTGACTTCAAACACATAGCTGGGATTTTGGCCTGCCTTGGCAAGGGCATCATCCAGCAGCTGGCGGTTACCACTAGAGCGGGCTACGGAAATCAGGCGCTCGCTGCGTAGGTCGCCCCAAGACAGTGACTTGCGGTTGGCCCAAGGGTGGTTGCCGGGCATGGCGAGTACAAAAGGATCGGTGTGAATGGGTTCAAAGTCCACGCCTGGAATTTGGCTGCCCATAAAGCTGATGCCAAAGTCGCACTCCCCCGTAGCGACGCTGTTGAGCGTTTGCCCAGCAGCTTCGTCGATTACGCGGATGCGAATCGCAGGGTACCGTTCAGAAAACGTGCGCACGGCCGTAGGTAGAAAATGAATCGCTGCGGACGGAACACAGGCTACGGTGACTCGTCCCACACGGGTTCCAGCAATGTCTTCAATACCCAGCATGGCGGCCTCTAGATCGTCCAGCGCACTGCGGGCTCGCTCAAGAAACACGCGGCCCAGCACGGTGAGCTCTACTTCCCGGGTAGTGCGGCTAAACAGCCGCGCACCCAGAATAGTTTCCAGTTTTTCAATGCGACGGCTCAGCGCAGAGGCAGAGAGGTGAATGTGCTCCGCTGCTTCGCGAAAGCTGCCGCGGTCAGCCACGGCAACAAAGGCTTGCAGTTGCTGCAGATCGAAATTAATGCGTGCCATGCACTAATCGTATCAAAAGTTGCACTTAACAGAAGCGGTGCGGTCCGGCATCATCCGCACTGATTACAGAACCCGGAGACAAGCATGACAACACCAGCCGCCACAACCACACGCCGTATGGCTGTTACTTTTGTCGCGCTAATAGCTGCGTCTTTTACAGCGCAGGCGCAAACCTGGCCCGAAAGAAGCATCACTATCGTGGTGCCTACTGCAGCTGGTGGCGCCAATGACGCCATGGCACGCATCATTGGCCAAGGGCTTTCTACCCGCTTAGGCAAACCTGTCATCGTAGACAACAAGGCCGGGGCCAACGGGGCCATAGCCGCCGAATTCGTTGCCCGGGCTGTCCCGGATGGGTACACCATCATGTTTGGCTACATTGCCACACACGGTATCAATCCAGCCTTACAAAAGCTCAAATACGACCCGGTGGCCGACTTTGAAGCCATTGGCATGGTGGCCGCGTCACCGACGGTCATGGTGATTAATAGTGCCATTCCGGCCAAAAACGTTAAAGAGCTGGTGCAACTCATCAAAGCCAAGCCCGATGCCTACAGCTACGCCACCGCGGGCAACGGCACCGCGCCCCACATCACGGGCGAGCTGTTCAACCTGTCTACAGGGCTGAATGTGGTGAACGTACCCTACAAAGGCTCAGCCCCTGCCGTGGTGGACACCATTGCGGGCAACACGCAATACATGTTCCCCAGCCTGTTTACCGCGTTTCCGCAAGTCAAGGGCGGCAAACTTAAGGCTATTGGCATTGCTGGTGAAAAGCGCTCACGCGTCATGCCTGACATGCCCACATTGGCAGAACAGGGCATTGCCAATGTCAACATGTCCCAGTGGTATGCCATGTTCGCGCCAGCCAAAACACCCAAGGCGGTTATCGATCGTTTGAACAAAGAGATGAACGCCGTGCTCAACGAACCTGCCAACGAAAAGCGCATTGAAGACCAAGGTGCAGAAGTGGAAACAGGAACGCCTGAACAACTGAAGTCATTTGTGCAAAAAGAGGTCGGGCACTGGAAAGGTGTAGTGACCGCTGCAAAGATCAAGATTGAATAAGCACTTGGTTGCCAGAATAAACACGGAAGTAAATTCATGAATTTGCAAGACTGGATTGGACGTAGCGAGACTGTGGATGACATCGCCACAGCAACGCCTTATGCAGCGCTGGCTGCAACGCTGGATTGGCCAGCAGCGGCGGTGGCACAGCGTCCCGCTGCTGGCACTGCGGTGCCCTATTTATGGCATTGGTTGTATTTCTTGCCGATTTATGCGCAATCAGAAATTGGTGCCGATGGGCACGCCAAGCGAGGTGGATTTTTACCCCCAGTGCCGCTGCCTCGCCGGATGTGGGCTGGCAGCGACTTTCAGTTCCACGAGCCTCTACTGGTTGGGGATGCCTTGGCGCGTACGTCCACCATTATCGACGTCAAAGAGAAATCCGGCCGCACAGGCAACCTGATTTTTGTAAAAGTGCGCCACGAAATCCGGCGCAATGGCGCGCAGAGCGTGGCGCTAACCGAGCACCACAACATTGTTTACCGCGACGCCGCCAGGCCAGACGATATTGCGCCGCCGCCAGTGGCTGCGCCCAGCGAGTTCATCTGGGAACGCCGCATGGTGCCCGATGATGTACTGCTATTTCGCTACTCGGCGCTCACGTTCAATGGCCACCGAATTCACTATGACCGAAAGTACGTGACCGAGGTGGAGGGCTATCCGGGCCTCATCGTCCATGGCCCTTTGATCGCCACCTTGTTGATGGATTTGCTTCGCCGCCATATGCCCAGTGCGCAGGTGGACAAGTTTGAATTCAAAGCCGTTCGCCCCACTTTTGATATCCATCCCTTTTCGGTGCATGGGCAGCCCAGTGCGGACGGCAAAACCGTCCGTCTGTGGGGACGCGATCACAACGGCTGGCTCACCATGGATGCCACGGCCACCTTGGCCTAGCCGTCATCCAAGTTTTTGGCAAAAAGAACAACCATGCAACCACTCAAAGGCATCACCGTCGTCACCCTGGAGCACGCCATCGCAGCTCCGTTTGCCACCCGTCAACTGGCTGACATGGGTGCAAGAGTCATCAAAGTCGAGCGACCCGGCGTGGGCGACTTTGCGCGCGGCTACGACGAACGCGTGCGTGGCTTGGCGTCGCACTTTGTCTGGACCAATCGCTCGAAGGAAAGCCTCACGCTGGATGTAAAACACGACGAAGCGCAGAAGATTTTGATGCGCCTGATTCTGGAAGAAGCCGATGTGGTGGTGCAAAACTTGGCACCTGGTGCCGCAGCGCGTTTAGGGGTGTCATATGAGGCGCTCTCCAAGGTAAAGCCTGGCATTATTGTTTGCGACATTTCGGGTTATGGCGCTGACGGCCCTTACCGCGACAAGAAGGCCTATGACCTTTTGATTCAAAGTGAGGCAGGCTTTGTGTCCGTTACGGGTACACCCGACACGCCATCCAAGGCCGGGCCGTCGATTGCCGACATCGCCGCTGGCATGTACGCCTACACCAACATCATGGCCGCGCTGATGCACCGCCAACAAACAGGCCAAGGTCAGCGAATTGATATTTCCATGCTGGAGTCGTTGGGTGAGTGGATGAACTATCCGCTGTATTACGCCTTCGACGGTGCTCCCCCGCCACCACGGACAGGAGCCAGTCACGCCACGATTTACCCCTACGGTCCGTTTGCGGCGGGCGATGGAAAAACCGTCATGTTGGGTTTGCAGAATGAGCGCGAATGGAAAGTGTTTTGTGACAAGGTGTTGCTGCAGCCCGATTTGGCTGGGGAAGAACGTTTTTCCACCAATGCCAAGCGCAGTGCACAGCGCCAAGAGCTTTCATCTCTGATTCTTCAGGCCTTCGAGGCATTAACTGCTGACCAGGTGGCGCAGCGTTTAGAGGGAGCGGGCATTGCCAACGCCCAGGTCAACACCATGGCCGAAGTGTGGGCGCACCCCCAGCTCCGGGCACGTGGCCGCTGGACTGAAGTAGACACCCCGAAAGGGCGAGTGCCTGCACTATTGCCACCAGGGTCCTGGCAGCATGGCCCCGCGCGCATGGATGCGGTGCCTGCCTTGGGTCAGCACACCGATGCCATCTTGGCAACGCTGGGGTACTCAGATTCGCAGATCGCCGCGCTGCGCACCGAGGCCGCGATTTAAATGACCCAGTTCAAACCCTTGGCGTTCACCTATTTGTTTGTTCCTGGCAATCGCCCCGATCGGTTTGACAAGGCATTGGCCAGCGGTGCTGATCGCATCATTTTGGACTTGGAAGATGCGGTCACTCCTGCGGACAAGCACATTGCACTAGAGGCAGTTGCAAGTTGGCTCGCCCAAACGCAAGCTGACAGGTCGCGGGTGCTGGTGCGTGTGAATGATGTCACCACTGCCTGGTTTTCCTCCGACATGGCCATGCTGCTCCGCAGCCAGCCGTGTGGCGTCATGCTGTCCAAGTGCGAAAGTGCAGAGCAGGTCCGTGCCGTGCGTGCGGCAATTGCTGCAGACGCTGAATTGGTTGCGTTAATTGAAACCGCCAAGGGCATTGCCCAAGTTCAATCCATTGCCGATAGTCCCGATGTATCTCGTCTGGCATTGGGTGTAATGGATTTGATGGTCGATTTGGATGTGCCCAACGACAGCGCGACACTCACCTATGCGGCATCTCAAATTGCCATTGCCTCGCGTGCAGCGGGCCTACCGCCTCCTATTGCCGGCGTAACCGCTGCAATCGATGTATTGCAAGTTACAAGCGACATGCGCATTGCCATGGGGTTGGGGTTCGGGGCAAAAATGTGTATTCACCCCACGCAACTGGCAGCCGTGCGTGATGCCTTGCGGCCGACGTCGGCAGATACAGATTGGGCGCAACGCATCTTGCAGGCGTGGCAGGATAGTTTTGCCTCTGGAAAAGGCGTCGGGGCCATTCAAGTTGACGGAAAAATGGTTGACCGTCCAGTAGTTTTGCGAGCAGAGCGTCTTGTGGCCCGTGCTGCAGGCTAGCCCACTTATTGACCAAATTCCAACAAACCCATAGAAAAATCCCTATGTCATCCACCATCATTGACTCCAAAATTTTCGGCGACATGTTCAGTGACGCTGCTATGCGCCATGTCTGGTCCGACGAAAATCGAACCGCTA
This sequence comes from Pseudomonadota bacterium, assembly GCA_041181325.1. GTDB lineage: Bacteria > Pseudomonadota > Gammaproteobacteria > Burkholderiales > Burkholderiaceae_C > Allorhodoferax. The sequence goes on along the minus strand of JBEGPS010000121.1, from coordinate 17,640 downwards.
AATACCTCGACATCGAACGCGCACTGGCCAAGGTGCAGGGCGAGTTGGGCATCATTCCGCAAGAAGCGGCTGATGAGATTGTCAAGAACTGCAATTTGGAGCAAATCGACTGGGTCAAGCTCAAAGCCAAGACTGAGCAAATTGGCTATCCCATCATTGCGGTGGTCAATCAAATTAATGCCAATTGCCGCGACAAATTGGGTGAATATTGCCACTGGGGTGCGACCACACAGGACATTACAGATACAGCCGCAGTACTGCAAATCCGCGAAGCACTGGCGTTAGTTGAGCAAGACCTGAGCGATATTTCGGGCTCACTGGTCAAGCTGGTGCGCGCGCACCGTGATACGCCCATCATTGGCCGTAGCAATCTACAACAGGCCACCCCTATTACCTTTGGCTACAAGATGGCCAGCATCCTAGCTGGTATCGAGCGCCACCGCGAGCGCCTGCAGCAACTCAAACCCCGCGTGTTGGTGGGCGAGTTTGGTGGCGCATCGGGCACCTTGTCATCGCTGGAAAAAGGTGCGATGGAAACGCAGGCGGGGTTAATGAAAGAGTTGGGTTTGGGTCAACCACTCATTTCATGGCATACCGTACGCGATAACTTTGCTGAGGTTGGAGCGTTCCTGGGGATAGTGGGGGGGTCGCTGGGCAAGATTGCTATGGATGTAAAGCTGCTCATGCAAACCGAAGTGGCAGAGGTGTTTGAGCCCTACGCGCCCGGTCGTGGCTCGTCGTCCACTATGCCGCAAAAGCGCAACCCTATTTCGTGCCTCTATATTCACGCCAATATCTCCGTAGTGCGCCAGTTGGCTGCATCACTCATGGATGCCATGGTGGCCGACCACGAGCGCTCTACAGGCCCTTGGGAAATTGAATGGGTATCGATGTGTGAAATTTTTTGCCTGATGTCTGGCGCACTCAAGCAAACCAAGTTCGTCTTGGCCGGGCTGGAGGTGGATGCTGGGCAAATGCGTCGAAATATCGACATGACTCATGGTCTAGTCATGTCCGAAGCTGTGATGATGGGCCTTGGCCCGTACATTGGTCGCGAGTATGCGCATGACTTGGTCTACGACATTTGCCGCGAAGCCCTGAAGCAAAAGCGCCACCTCATTGAGCTTCTGGCTGAGCATCCTGAGATCAATAAGCACGTTACCCGTGCACAGCTGGAAGGGTTCTGCGATCCCATGAACAACCTTGGACAAGCTGGCGTGATGGTGGATCGGGTGTTGGCATCTATTCGTCCTTGATGCGCTATTTTTTTTCGCCGCTTGGGGAGGCAGTCTCTGTGTGTTTTCCTTGATCTTGGTTCGGCGAACCAAGCGACAATGACGCAACCCCAATCTAGGAGCTCTGAATGGACTTTTTAAACGCAACATTTTTGGCCGCATTAGCGCAAATCATGTTAGTCAATATTGTGCTGTCGGGTGACAACGCCGTGGTGATCGCCTTGGCTGCGCGCAATTTGCCGTCCCAACACCAAAAGAAAGCAATTTTGTGGGGCAGCGGTGGTGCAATCGTGTTGCGCGTGCTGCTTACCATCGTGGCAGTGCAATTGCTCAAAATTCCATTCCTGCAATTTTTAGGCGGTTTGCTGTTGGTGTGGATTGCGTTGCAGTTGCTGCTTGAAGAAGACGAAGCAGACGAAGGTGATCACAAAGCACATGGCGACTTGATGGGTGCTGTTAAGACTATTTTGATTGCCGATGTGGTCATGAGCCTTGACAACACACTGGCGATTGCCGGTGTTGCTAAGGGCGATTGGACGCTGCTGATTACGGGCTTGGCCCTGTCTATTCCACTGATCGTGGTGGGCAGCACCGTCATCATGAAAATCATGGACCGCTTCCCTGTCGTGGTGTACGTCGGTGCCGCTTTGATTGCCTGGACTGCTGGTGAAATGATGGACTCAGATGCAGCTATTCAGCCTTATTTGCCTGGCATGTTTCACGGCACGGTGTACTTGCCTTTGTTGTTAACTATTGGCGTTGTGGGTTATGGCTGGTGGAATAATTACAAGCAAGGGCGCAGCGCAAAAGACGTGCTAGAGGCCGATATTCACGCTGCACAGCGCATTGAAGACAAGGTTGATTAATTACCCCTTGAATACTGAGCTATCTGTGGTGATCAGTTCCAACGGGTAGCGCCTTGCGCTTAGATAATCTTCCATACACTGCAGTACCAGGGGGCTGCGGTGGAGGTGGATGCTATTGCGTAGATCGTCCGCGCTAAGCCAGACTGTGCGCACAATGCCTTTGTCTAGCGAGCGCTCTGGATGAAACATGCCGAGCTCACCACAAAATGCAAACCGCAAGTAGGTGATATCTTGTGCAACAGAGCCCGACGCGGCAGTTTTCTCTCGCTGAAAGCGCGACAAATAAACTCCCACCAGCGCGGTCGGAGTGAAATCAAAGGCGGTCTCCTCCAGCGCTTCCCGCGCACAGCCTTGCGCCGGAGATTCACCCGGATCCAAGTGCCCCGCGGCGTTATTGAGGCGCAGCCCTTCGGGTGTGTGCTCCTCCACTAATAGAAAAAGGCCGTCTTTTTCGATCACCGCGGCGACAGTGGCACTGGGTTTCCATCGTGTGTTCATGCGCAATTATGGAGACAAAGATGCTGATTTTGCCTATTTCTTAAGCTGCTTTCGTGCTCTGCTATTGCCACGGGGACCAGTGAAATTCAGTTAAAGTGCGGTTTGAAAATCTTTCGCCAGACTTACGATTTGGCGGATCAATCCGAAGTTTAAAAAATCAAAACGAGGAGTCGTTCAATGCAGGCTGATCTTGCTGTCGATGGTGGGCAACTAATTGGGGTTCCGAGGGAAATTTTCCCTTTAGAGAAGCGGGTCGCTACGGTTCCCGATGTGGTTGAAAAACTCATCAAACTCGGCTTTCGGGTCGTCGTGGAGTCCGGTGCTGGTGATGCAGCCAATTTCAGCGATGACAGCTACCGCGCCGTTGGCGCAGAGGTAGCCGTGGACGCTGGCCAGTTGTGGTCGTCGGTAGACATCGTTTTTAAAGTGCGCGCGCCGTCTATGGATGAAGCGGGTTTGATGCGTGCAGGTACGACGCTGATTGGTTTCATCTGGCCTGCGCAAAATCCAGAATTGATGCAGCTGCTTGCCGCCCGCCAGGTCACTGTGCTGGCTATTGACGCCTTGCCGCGCACGCTGAGTCGGGCGCAAAAAATGGATGCTTTGACCTCTATGGCGGGAGTGACCGGCTACCGCGCAGTGATTGAGGCGGCCAATGCGTTTGGGCGCTTCTTTAACGGGCAGATCACCGCTGCAGGCAAAGTGCCACCGGCCAAAGTGTTTATTGCTGGTGCCGGTGTGGCTGGCTTAGCGGCCATCGGCACCGCTGCCAGTTTGGGCGCTATTGTGCGGGCCAACGACACACGGGCCGAGGTGGCCGACCAGGTCACGTCACTGGGTGGTGAATTTGTTAAAGTGGATTTTGAAGAAGAAGGCGGCGGCGGCGGCGGTTATGCCAAGGTCATGAGCGAGGGTTTTCAGCAGGCCCAGCGTGCGATGTATGCCAAGCAGGCCCAAGAAGTCGACATCATCATCACCACCGCGCTGATTCCCGGTAAACCCGCGCCCAAGCTCATTACTGCAGAGATGGTGCGCAGCATGAAGCCCGGCAGCGTGATTGTGGACATGGCTGCGGAGCAAGGCGGCAACTGTGAGCTGACCGAACCCGGCCAGTCGGTGGTCAAACATGGTGTGACCATTGTGGGTTACACCGACTTGGCATCGCGCCTGGCCAAGCAGTCGTCCACGCTGTACTCCACCAATTTATTCCGCCTGACGGAAGAGCTGTGCAAAACCAAAGACGGACATATCAATGTCAACATGGAAGACGATGCCATCCGGGGCCTGACGGTCATCAAGGATGGCAGCATTACGTGGCCCGCACCGGCGCCCAAAGCGCCCGCGGCTCCATTGGCCGCTAAACCGGCGGCGGCACCTGTAGTCAAAAAAGCGCACGGGCACGGCGCGCCCAGTGAATCCATGGCGGGCAGCACGCTGGCCATTGTGTTTGGTGTGGCGGCTGCACTCTTTTGGGTGATCGGTGCCAACGCACCTAAGGAGTTTTTGGCCCATTTCACGGTGTTTGTGTTGGCCTGCTTTGTGGGCTATATGGTGGTATGGAACGTGAAGCCTGCCTTGCACACACCGCTGATGAGTGTGACCAACGCCATCAGCAGCATCATCGCTATTGGCGCGCTGGTGCAGGTGTCACCCATTGCGGATGCGGTGAATCGGCCCAATGGCCTGATTTCCTGGCTGGCCGCTGCGGCGATTGTGCTGACCGCCATCAATATGTTCGGCGGCTTTGCCGTCACCCAGCGCATGCTGGCCATGTTCCGCCGTTAAGGAGACCACGATGTCTGCAAGTTTGGCTACGGTCTCCTATATCGGTGCGACCATTCTTTTTATTCTGAGCCTGGGCGGCTTGTCCAATCAGGAGTCCGCATTGCGCGGCAATCTGTACGGCATGGTCGGCATGGCTTTGGCCGTGTTGGCCACGGTCTTTGGCCCCGCGGTCACGATGGCCGGTATCCCCTGGATTGTGGGTGCCATGGTGATCGGCGGCGGCATTGGCCTGTACGCAGCCCGCACCGTGCAAATGACGCAAATGCCCGAGTTGGTGGCATTCATGCACAGCATGGTCGGCCTGGCGGCCATGTTGGTGGGCTTTGCAACCTATGTGGACCCCACCGCTTCGGCGGCGTATACCGGGAATGCCAAAACCATCCATGAGATGGAAATCTACATCGGCATCTTTATCGGCGCGGTCACCTTGGCAGGGTCAGTTGTTGCATTTGGCAAGCTGTCTGGGCGCATTGGTGGCAGTCCCTTGCTGCTGCCAGGCCGCCACTGGCTAAACCTGGCTGGGCTGCTGATCGTTGCCTACTTCGCGCGTGAGTTCTTAAATGCGGAAAGCCTGGACGCTGGCATGACCCCACTCATTGTGATGACGGTCTTTGCCCTGCTGTTTGGAGTGCACATGGTGATGGCCATTGGCGGTGCCGACATGCCAGTGGTGGTGTCCATGCTGAACAGCTATTCTGGCTGGGCGGCGGCGGCCACGGGTTTCATGTTGTCCAACGACCTGTTGATCGTGATCGGTGCTTTAGTGGGCTCTAGCGGGGCCATTCTGTCGTACATCATGTGTAACGCCATGAACCGCAGTTTTATCAGCGTCATAGCCGGTGGATTTGGTACCACCAGTGCAGCGCCCAAACCTGCCGGTGATGCGGCCCAACCTGCAGGTGAAGTGGTGCCAATCAATGCGGCTGAGACTGCGGAACTCCTTCTTGATGCCAAGAGCGTGATCATTGTTCCTGGCTACGGTATGGCCGTGGCCCAGGCGCAGCATACGGTGTTTGAAATCACCCGCACGCTGCGTGCCAAGGGTGTGAGTGTGCGCTTTGGTATTCACCCGGTGGCAGGGCGCATGCCTGGTCACATGAACGTGCTGCTGGCAGAGGCTAAAGTGCCGTACGACATCGTGTTTGAGATGGACGAGATCAACGACGATTTCGCCACCACCGACGTGGTGATGGTCATCGGTGCCAATGACATCGTGAACCCCTCTGCACAAGACGATCCCAGTAGTCCGATAGCCGGCATGCCGGTTCTCGAAGTCTGGAAAGCCAAGACATCGATTGTGATGAAACGAAGCATGGCATCAGGCTACGCCGGTGTGGACAACCCGCTTTTTTACAAAGAAAACAACCGCATGTTATTTGGTGACGCCAAGAAAATGCTCGACGAAGTATTGGGTGCGCTGAAGGCCTGAGCGCCGCCATCGTCCTATAGGGAAAACACACGTGCGCAGCGCATGGATCGCTGCAACAATGCACCGCCGATTTAGCGCAGTGGAGACAAGGCATGACAGAACGCGTTTGGTTAACCAGCTACCCACCGGGTGTGCCAGCAGATATTGATGCGGGGCAGTACAACACGTTGGTGGATTTGATGGAGGCAAGCTTCCAGCAATACGCCGCCAAGGTGGCCTATAACTTCATGGGCCAAGACGTTACCTATGCTCAGACCGATAGCCTGAGCAAGGCATTTGCGGCCTATTTGCAAGGATTGGGGCTGGTCAAGGGCGATCGCGTTGCCATCATGATGCCCAATGTGCCGCAATACCCTGTGGCCGTGGCAGGTATTTTGCGGGCGGGCTATGTGGTGGTGAACGTGAACCCACTCTATACCGCCCGTGAGCTTGAGCATCAGCTCAAAGACTCGGGTGCAAAAGCCATTGTCATTATTGAAAATTTCGCCGTCACGTTGGAAAAGTGCATAGCCTCCACCCCGGTCAAACATGTGGTGCTTTGCGCCATGGGCGACCAACTTGGCTTGCTCAAAGGTGCGGTGGTCAACTATGTGGTGCGCAATGTCAAAAAATTGGTGCCAGCCTACAACCTGCCCGATGCGGTGCGCTTTAACACTGCAATTGCCCAAGGTACCAAGGCACCGTTTAAAAAACCCGCCACCAGAGCCGAAGATGCAGCAGTGTTGCAATACACCGGCGGCACTACGGGGGTGTCTAAAGGCGCTGTGCTGTTGCACCGCAACGTGATTGCCAATGTGCTGCAGTCAGAGGCCTGGAATGATCCGGTCATGCAAAAAGTTCCTGCAGGGCAGCAGCCCACGAGCGTGTGCGCGCTGCCGCTTTACCACATCTTCGCTTTTACGGTGGGCATGATGCTGTCCATGCGCACGGGCGGCAAGCTGATATTGATTCCCAACCCCCGCGATATTCCCGGCGTGCTGAAAGAGCTTTCCAAGCACACAATCCATAGTTTTCCAGCAGTCAACACGCTTTTCAATGGCCTAGCCAACCACCCAGACTTCAATAACGTGGACTGGAGCCACCTCAAGGTGTCCGTGGGTGGCGGTACCGCGGTGCAAAGTAGCGTGGCCAAGCTGTGGTTTGAAAAAACTGGGTGCCCCATTTGCGAAGGCTACGGACTCAGTGAGACATCGCCCTCTGCCACCTGTAATCCAGTGACCGCCACGGCATATACCGGCACCATTGGCGTGCCTTTGCCCAGCACCTATTTGCGCCTGCTGGACGACGATGGCCAGGATGTGCCAGCTGGACAGCCCGGTGAAATCGCCATCAAAGGCCCGCAGGTGATGGCAGGCTACTGGCAGCGCCCTGACGAAACAGCCAAGGTGATGACGGCGGACGGTTACTTCAAAACGGGCGATATCGGGATGGTCGATGCGCGCGGTTTTTTCAAAATCGTAGACCGCAAAAAAGACATGATTTTGGTTAGCGGCTTCAATGTGTTCCCCACTGAACTGGAAGATGTGGTGGCACAAATGCCCGGCGTGATGGAGTGCGCTTGCATTGGTGTTGCGGATGCCAAAACGGGCGAGGCCGTGAAGTTGGTCATTGTCAAAAAAGACCCCAATCTCTCAGAAGCCGATGTGCGTGCTTATTGCAAAGAGTACCTCACGGGCTACAAGCAACCCAAAACCATTGAGTTCCGCGTGGACCTACCCAAAACCCCTGTTGGCAAAGTCCTGCGTCGAGAATTGCGCGATAAATGAGTGTGGTGCCGCCCCTGGCCGTGCTCAGCGCCTTGGCGCAAGAGCAGCAAGGACTTATTTCCCAGCTCGACCAGCCCGAATGCGTTCGCTATGCCGGACGCGACTTTTGGTGTGGTTATTTGCTGGGGCAGCGCGTTGTGCTGGCCCTGTCGCGTATCGGCAAGGTGGCTGCAGCGACCACCGCCGCCGCGTTGATTGAACGATTTGGTTGCACCCGCATTGTTTTCACCGGCGTAGCAGGTGGTGTAGGTGATGGGGTACGAGTGGGTGATGTGGTGGTGGGCACTAACTATGTACAGCATGACATGGACGCGTCGCCCTTGTTTCCACGGTTTGAGGTGCCGCTCACCCAGATGTCTATTTTTCCGGCTGACACACCGCTGGCCGTAGAACTCGCCCAGGCCTGTCGCACAGCGATGCGCGGCTTCAGTAACCCCCCACACCAACTGCCAAAGGTACATGAAGGACTGATTGCCAGCGGCGACCGCTTTATCAATGGTGCACAAGCGGTAGCTGCGTTGGTGGCCGGGTTGCAAGCCGCTGGCCATCAGCCGCTGGCGGTAGAAATGGAGGGCGCTGCCGTGGCGCAAGTGTGCCATGACCATGGCGTTGCTTTTGTAGCAATACGCGCCATATCCGACCGCGCTGACGACACCGCACACCTGGATTTCACCCAGTTTGTGAACGAGGTTGCCAGTGTGGTGGCGCAACGCATTATTCACATATGGCTAAATTCGCTACAAAAATAATAGCTGCTTACGCACATGATTCGAGAGCTAGCGCATCATTTCATTAAAAAATTTGTAGTGGCTTAAGATCCAGAAATGCCCCGTTTTGCTGCCAACCTCACTTTGCTCTACAACGAGTACGACTTCCTTGACCGTTTTGCTGCTGCTGCCCAAGACGGTTTTCGTGGTGTGGAGTTTTTATTCCCCTATGGGTTTGATGCACTGACCTTGTTACGTTGCTTGCAAGACAACGGCCTGGAGCAAGTGCTTTTCAATGCACCTCCCGGCGACTGGGCAGCCGGCGAGCGCGGTATTGCCAGCCTGCCGGGACGCGAAGCCGAGTTCCGCAGTGGTTTTGCGCTGGCGCTGGACTATGCCCACACATTGAACTGCCCGCGCATTCATGTCATGGCTGGCTTGGTATTGCCGGGCGCCTCTATGGCAGTCCATCAGGCAACATACGAAGCCAACCTTGCCTGGGCGGCAGAAAAAGCGGCGGCTTTGGCTTGCGATGTGCTTATAGAACCCATCAACACGCGCGACATGCCTGGCTACTTCCTCTGCCGCCAAGATGCTGCGCACGCAATCGTCCAAGCCCTGCGTGCGCCCAATCTCAAAGTGCAGTTTGACCTGTACCACTGCCAGGCAATGGAGGGCGACGTTGCCACCAAAATTCGTCAGTACCTGCCCACCGGACGGGTGGGGCATTTTCAAGTCGCAGGCGCTCCGCAGCGCCATGAGCCTGACGTGGGTGAACTGAACTACGCCTATCTGTTCCAGGTGATCGATGAGGTGTCTGCCCAATGCGACTGGAGCGGGTGGGTGGGGTGTGAGTACCGACCCCAACGCGGTGTGGTGGCACGTGCCACCAGCCACGGGCTGGGTTGGATGCACGCGTTTGGGGGCCCGGGCCCTGGAGCGTGATCCCTATCAAAACCGAATCAGCTTTGCGTGGCAACTAAGATTGCCGCAATTGGGGTATTCGCGACATGGTATTTTTGCTATTGTATTTGTAGCAAACTACGCACATTCCACGGGGACTTCAGGTGTTTTTTGTATGAAGGTGATGTGAAATGGCAAAGCCCTACTTGAGCCAGCCACGTTTACGGAAATACCACATAGGCACCACCGCACTTGCTGCCATGAGGCCAACCGTATAGGGATAACTCCAGCCGCCAAGAAACTCCAATTCAGGAAATTTCAGGTTCATACCGTAGACGCTGGCTACCAGCGTGGGTGGCAGCAACGCAACGCTAGCCACCGAAAAAATCTTGATAATCTTGTTTTGATTGATGTTGATAAAGCCTACTGTTGCATCCATCAAAAAGTTGATCTTGTTGAACAAGAATGCGGTGTGGCTGTCCAGGGAGTCAATATCTCGCAAAATTTGACGCGCTTCGTCAAATTGCTCGGACGTCAGCATTTTGCTGCGCATAAGAAAGCTCAACGCGCGCCGAGTGTCCATTACATTGCGGCGAATCCGCCCACTCATGTCCTCGTGGCGTGCAATGGCACCCAGTGCTTCACCGGCAATGCTGTCGGTGACATTACCGGACAGTACTTTTTTACTCACTTTTTCTAACTCGTCGTAAATACCTTCCAAGGTGTCTGCAGAATATTCTGCGTCGGCATCAAACAGCTTGAGCAACACGTCTTTGGCATCCTCAATCAACCCTGGCGCGCGACGGGCACGCATGCGAAGCAGGCGGAACACCGGCACGTCTTCATCGTGAATGGAAAACAGTACCCCCTTGCTCTTGAGGTTGTCATTGACCAAATTAAGAATAAACGCCACCCGCACCGTGCGCGGTTCGTCGTCGTCAGCGACCAAAAAGTCGCTTCGAATATGGACCTCGCCGTTGTCTTCGGCATAAAAACGGGCTGATTCCTCAATGTCTTCGTCCATCGCGTCTTCAGGAATTGACAGACCGTAGTACTGCTTGACCCAGCGTTTTTCTTCCGGTGTGGGGGACTCCAAGTCCACCCAGATGGGCTGGAATTTAGACAACTCTTCCAGTGACTCAATTTCTTCTTGAAAGAGTCGACCGTTGGCGAGCGAAAAGATATTGAGCATGGCTCACTCCCAAAATTGGTTTGCATCTGCAGCGGGGTGGTATTGCTTTCAACCCCGATGCATGAATGGGAGTTGAAAGCTACCGACTGGGGTAGTTTTCCAAGGAGCCTTCTCCGGTTATTTCGATGTCAAATTATCGCACTGCAACATGGGTGATAGAGTGCGCGATGCCTATAAATCTAACCCCTCGACGTGAACTCTGGCTGCTCATCACATTGGCCGGCATTCAGTTCACACATATTCTGGACTTCATGATCATGATGCCCTTGGGACCTCAGTTCACGGTCCTTTTTGGTATCACCGATGCGCAGTTTGGCCTGTTGGTGTCGGCCTATACCTTGGCTGGTGGATTGTCGGGCCTGCTGGCTTCGTCCTATGTTGACAAGTACGACCGCAAGCGTTTACTACTGGTGCTTTACACACTATTTGCGCTGGCAACGCTAGCTTGTGGCTTGGCACCCAGTTATAGCAGCTTGATGTTCGCACGCATTGCTGCTGGTGTGTTTGGGGGGGTGCTGTCGTCGCTGTCGCAAACCATTGTGGGTGACGTCATTCCGTACGAACGACGCGGCCGCGCTATGGGCATTGTGATGACATCATTTTCTGTATCCACCGTAGCAGGGGTGCCTATTGGGCTGTTTCTGGCGGCCCATTTGGGCTGGCACGCCCCGTTTTTTGGCATTGCCGGGTTGTGTTTGTTGTTGGTGGTTTTTGCCGGACTCACGCTGCCCGCACTGAATGCCCATTTGGCGCTGGGTGCAAGTACTTCGGCGTGGGAGCGCATCCGTATCACGCTGGTGGATGGCAACCACCGCCGCGCATTTTTGATGTCGGGCCTGCTTATGTTCGCAGGCTTTACGGTCATACCGTACATCACCATTTACGCGCAAACCAACGTGGGCTTGCGCACCGACCAGATTCCTTATATTTACCTGCTGGGCGGGGTCGCTACATTATTGACCGCGCGGTGGTTTGGCCGCTTGGCTGATCGGGTTGGTAAGTTCAAAACCTTTCGCGTGATGGCGCTAGCGGTCGTTGTTCCTCTGGTGGCGATTACTTTGGTGCCCGGGGGATATGTGTGGCAGATGCTGTGCGTATCTACTTTGATGTTCATGGGCATGAGTGGGCGCATGATTCCTGGCATGGCAATCTTGACTTCTGCAGGCAACCCGGCACTGCGCGGCACCTTTATGTCTCTGAACTCTGCGGTGCAGTCCGCTGCCATGGGCTTGGCAGCTTTGGTGGGTGGACAAGTGATCAGTCGTGATGCACAAGGCTTGGTCCAGCACTATTGGATTGCCGCCCTGATTGGCGCTGTTGCCAGTGTGCTTTCGGTGGTTGTTGCAAAAGGGCTGGATATGCATAAAGGCGCCGTCCCCGTGCCTCCTGTGAATTGACACCGTCATGGAAGCCCCCATTTGCTGCAGTGCACTAGAGAAAGACGTTGCAAACCTTGAAATTCAGGCGCATAGTTAATTCAAGGCTAAAAAATATCGAAGTATTTAGAGTGTTCCCGCCAACCGCCCGTAAGCGCAAGGCATTTTCAACCCTGTGAGCAATTGGAGGCTATTTATGAATTTGACGATCAGCGGTCACCACCTTGAAGTTACCCCGGCTCTGCGCAGTTATGTCACGACCAAGCTGGATCGCATCATGCGACACTTCGATCAAGTGGTAGATGTCAAGGTGCTACTCTCCGTTGAAAAGCAAAAAGAGAAAGAAGGGCGACAGCGCGCTGAGTGCAACATCCACGTCAAAGGCAATGACATGTTCGCAGAAAGTGCCCATCAAGACCTGTACGCCGCAGTGGATGAGCTGGTTGATAAGCTGGATCGACAAGTGGTACGCCACAAAGATCGTTTGCAGGATCACCACCATGAAGCACCTAAACGTCTGATGTAACTTGTCCCTGCGGGGGATGCCACCAAAACCGCTCTGCACAGAGCGGTTTTTTTGTGTGCATAATTCGCCCACACCATGAATCGATTAGCCAACATCCTGTCGCCGTCGCAAGTGCTTGCGCAAGTTGATGTCACCAGCAAGAAACGCGCTTTTGAAGAAGCAGGTTTGCTGTTTGAAAATATCCATGGTCTCAGCCGCGCGCTTGTGACTGATAGCCTGTTTTCGCGCGAGCGCTTGGGTTCAACAGGGCTTGGACATGGCGTGGCCATTCCGCATGGGCGCATCAAGGGGCTTAAAGCCCCCTTGGCTGCAGTGTTTCAGCTGAGTCGCGCCATCGGCTTTGATGCACCGGATGACCAATCTGTCAACCTGCTGATTTTTTTACTAGTGCCCGAGGCGGCAACGCAAAAACACCTCGAAATCCTCTCAGAGATCGCAGAGTTACTTAGCGACGCCTTCTTGCGCGAACAGCTTACTGTGTGCACTGACCCCATCGCTTTGCACGGTTTGATTGCAGGGTGGCAGTCTGCCCACGTGAGCTGACGCCTGCCAACTGTTGCTGCCCGTCTTTTTTAGGCCGCTATGAAACCTACCGCTGTCAGTGCCGACGTCTTGTTTGAAGAGTTTCGGGGGTTGCTGCATTGGGAATGGGTTGCCGGTCTTGGTGCTTCCGAACGACGCTTTGACGAGGTGGCTGTGCGCGCAGCCCGATCCGGTGCTGATTTGGTGGGGTACCTTAATTACATTCACCCCTATCGCGTACAAATTTTGGGCGAGCGCGAGATTGCCTACATCACCAATACCACCTCGGAAGATTGTGCACGTCGTATCTCCCGCATCGTGACGCTGGAGCCGCCAGTGTTGGTGCTGGCGGATGGCCAAGCGGCCCCTGAAGCCTTGCTGTCTATGTGCGAGCGTGCACAAATCCCGATGTTTGCCACCAAGGAGTCATCGGCTTTCGTAATTGATGTTCTGCGCGCTTATCTGTCCAAACACTTTGCCGATCGCACATCGATGCATGGTGTTTTCATGGATATTTTGGGCTTGGGGGTGCTCATTACGGGTGAGTCTGGCTTGGGTAAAAGCGAATTGGGCTTGGAGTTGATTTCCCGCGGAAATGGCTTGGTGGCTGATGATGCGGTGGATTTATACCGTATCAACCAAACCACAATTGAGGGGCGTTGTCCCGAGTTACTACAAAACTTGCTAGAAGTGCGCGGTATTGGTTTGCTCGATATTCGCGGCATTTTTGGCGAAACAGCGGTTCGTCGCAAGATGCGCCTTAAGCTGATTGTGCATTTGGTCCGCCGCGAAACCTTAGAGCGTGAGTACGAACGCATTCCCTATGAGCCGCTCATCCAAGACGTGTTGGGTGTGGCCGTGCGTAAAGTGGTAATTCAAGTGGTGGCCGGCCGCAATATAGCGGTGCTGGTGGAGGCCGCGGTACGCAACACCATTTTGCAATTGCGAGGCATCGATACCTACAAAGACTTTGTGGAGCGTCACCGCAAAGCCATGCAGCAAGGCAATTAGCAGGTTCAGGCGTTGTTGCGGTGCGGGCAGTTGCCCTTGGTGCAAGTTGCGTACAAGCTCAGTGCATGGTCCGCAATAGAAAAACCTTTGGCCTTGGCGACTGCTGCTTGACGCTTTTCGATTTCTGCGTCGTAAAACTCTTCTACCTTGCCGCAGTCCAGGCAAATCAGGTGATCGTGGTGTTTGCCCTCGTCAAGTTCAAATACGGCCTTGCCACTTTCAAAGTGGCTGCGTGCCAAGATGCCAGCTTGTTCGAACTGCGTGAGCACACGGTACACAGTAGCTAGGCCCACATCGGAGCGTTCTTGTAGCAGCACCCTGAACACGTCTTCTGCGGTCATGTGGCGCTGCTCGCCGCGCTGAAAAACTTCCAAGATTTTCAGGCGGGGTCCGGTAGCCTTCAGGCCAGTGCTTTTGAGTTCGTCGATATTGGTCATGGGCTGCATTCCTGCTTCGAGGAGAGGTCGGTCGGCGTGGGCCCAACCGCTACAATCGTTGCATCATATCGCTCATGTCTGTTTCTATGTCTCACTCCCTTTTTAGGCGTACCGCCGCACTGTGGGCAGCCTTGGCTTGCTTGGGTGTTGTGGGGTGCAGTACGGTGCCCGGCACCAGTAAAGCTATTGACGCTGTGTCGCCCTATAAAATTGATTTGGTGCAAGGCAACGTAGTAACGCGTGAGCAATTGGCTTACCTTAAAACGGGCATGAATCGCGCGCTGGTGCGCGACGTGTTGGGCACGCCGTTGCTGACCAGTGTGTTCCATGCGCAGCGTTGGGACTATGTTTTCACGATGCAGCGCCAAGGCGCTGAGTCGCAGTCGCGCCGCGTCACCGTGTTTTTCAAAGATGATGTGATTGAACACATCGAGGCCGATGCACTGCCCAGTGAGGCTGAGTTTGTATCAACGCTGAAGTCCACGCCCAAAAAAGGTCCGTTGCCAGCCATGGAAGCATCGCCTGAGAGCTTGCAATTGTTCCCGCCGCCTGTGGTCAAGCCTGTGGCATCACCGGCGATCTTGCCCAGCGCAACCACAAACTATCCCCCTTTAGAACCCCTGGGAACGCCATGACACACACCATCGCCATTGCCGGCGCTTCGGGCCGCATGGGCCAAATGTTGATTGATGCAGTGCGTGAAGCACCAGATTGCACATTGGCAGGTGCGCTAGACATTGCAGCCAGCCCTGCTATCGGCAAAGATGCAGGCTCTTTGTCGGGCCAGGCTACTGGCGTGCTGATTACCTCAGACTTACGCCAAGGGCTGCAGGGCAGCCAAGTGCTGATTGACTTCACCCGCCCCGAGGGCACGATGGAACATCTCAAAGTGTGCTGTGAATTGGGCGTGGCCATGGTGATTGGGACTACCGGCTTTACCGATGCGCAGAAGGCAGACATTGCCGCTGCGGCCAAGAACATCGCCATCATGATGGCACCTAATATGAGTGTTGGTGTCAACGTCACTTTGAAGCTACTGGAAATGGCCGCCAAAGCACTTTCCACTGGGTATGACATTGAAATTGTGGAGGCTCACCACCGTTACAAAGTTGACGCCCCCTCGGGAACTGCACTCAAAATGGGTGAAGTCATCGCTGACGCACTGGGTCGCGACCTCAAAGAATGCGCGGTGTACGCTCGCGAAGGAGTAACCGGTGAGCGCGACCCATCCAGTATCGGCTTTGCCACCATCCGAGGCGGTGATATTGTGGGCGACCACACGGTGCTGTTTGCTGGTATCGGTGAGCGCATCGAGATTAGTCACAAATCTTCTAGCCGCGTGACCTACGCGCAGGGTAGTTTGCGCGCTGTACGCTTTTTGGCGGGGCGCAAGCCGGGCTTGTATGACATGTTTGATGTGCTCGGGCTGAAATGAGCGCATTGGACCTGCTGTTCAAGGGTGATGCGGTTAGCACTACCGTGTCGATCGGGTTGTTTGCCATGTCGGTGTGCAGTTGGGTTGTGATTGTTTGGAAGGGGTGGTTGCTGCGCCGCGCCCATGGCGATGTGGTGCGCAGTACCGCTACTTTTTGGCAGGCTTCGTCTGTTAGCGAAGCCTTGGAGCGAATGCGTGCTTTTGACCGTGATGCTTTGGTAATCCCGCTGGTTGAGGCGACACAAACCAAGTCTGTGGGCACATTGGCGGGTGCGGGCGATGCGTCGCAGCAGCTTACCCGTGTGCTGCGCGACGCTTTGCATGCAGTGCTGCAGCGTTTGCAGGCTGGGCAGGTGTTGCTGGCGACTGTGGGGTCTACTGCGCCTTTTGTGGGGCTGTTGGGTACCGTGTGGGGCATCTACCATGCGCTCGTTGGTATCAGCGCTGCCGGTCAGGCCAGCATCGACAAGATTTCCGGTCCAGTTGGCGAGGCGCTTATCATGACTGCCGCAGGGCTAGCCGTGGCTATTCCAGCCGTGCTGGCCTACAACATTTTGGGCCGAGCTATTGGCCGCATTGAGGCCGACCTTGAAGGCTTTGCGCGGGATGTGCGCGAGTTGTTACTGACGTCTGGGGCATGAGTTTCGGTAGGCTTGAGCGCACGCCCAGCGCACAACCCATGAGCGAAATCAACATGACGCCGTTGATTGACGTGATGCTGGTGTTGCTGGTCATTTTCATCATCACTGCACCCTTGCTGGTGGGTGCGGTGAAGGTAGAGTTGCCCAAAGCGGAAGGTGCCACGCCCGTGGATGCACCGCAATTCGTGGCCTTGTTGATCGACCAAGCCGGTCAGATTTTTGTGAATGACCAACCCGTTAGTATCGAAGCCCTTGGCAACACACTCAAGCTGACGGCTCAGAAAAATCCGCAAGCTGAAGTGCAATTGCGTGCCGATACTGCCGTGCCCTATGGCCGGGTGGTTGAGGTGATGGGTTTGGCTCATAAGGCGGGCCTGAGTCGTCTGGGCTTCGTTGCGCAAGCCCCAGAGTCGGTAGCCCCGTAAGCTCGGCCTAAAATCGGGTTTAGCAGTTCACTCGAGCGGTTTTTACAGCGTTTTCTTTTCAGCGTTTCTTCTACGGCGCTTTTTTGCAACCCCTTGTTGCCCAATAACTATGCAAGACAAATACCAGCACCTCGATGTCGAGAAAGCCGCCCAAGACCATTGGGCCCAACCGCTGTGGCAAGGCCGCACTGCCTACCGCGTGATTGAAGACGCGTCCAAAAAGAAGTTTTACGCATGTTCTATGTTGCCTTACCCCAGCGGCAAGCTGCACATGGGCCATGTGCGCAACTACACCATCAACGACATGCTCGCGCGCTGCCTGCGCATGAAGGGCTACAACGTGCTCATGCCCATGGGCTGGGACGCCTTTGGCCTGCCCGCTGAGAACGCCGCTTTGAAGAACGGCGTACCCCCGGCCCAATGGACTTTTGAGAACATCGCCCACATGAAGCAGCAAATGCTGGCAATGGGCCTGGCCATCGACTGGAGCCGCGAAGTGGCCACCTGCGAGCCGGGCTATTACAAATGGAACCAGTGGCTTTTCTTGAAGATGCTGGAAAAGGGCATTGCTTATCGCAAAACCCAGGTTGTTAATTGGGACCCGGTAGACCAAACCGTGCTGGCCAATGAGCAGGTGATTGACGGGCGCGGCTGGCGCACTGGCGCGCTGGTGGAAAAGCGCGAGATTCCGGGCTACTACCTCAAGATCACCGACTACGCCGAGGAGTTGCTGGGCGAGGTGAAAACCGGCCTGCCCGGCTGGCCTGAGCGCGTCAAGCTCATGCAGGAAAACTGGATTGGCAAGAGCGTGGGCGTGCGCTTTGCGTTCCCCCATGACATTAAAGATGCAAGCGGCGCGCTGATTGGCGACGGCAAGATGTACGTG
>JBEGPS010000120.1:0-2839 GCA_041181325.1 Pseudomonadota bacterium | reverse complement strand
TAGCCAGCAGGCAACTTTCGAAAGCCAAAGAGTTTGCTAACCAATTTGGTATTGCTCGCACCATGGGAAGCTATGAATCCATGTTGACAGACCCTCAACTGGATGCCATCTATATTCCCCTGCCCAACAGCATGCACGCTGAGTGGGCTATCAAAGCTTTGCAAGCGGGTAAACATGTTTTATGCGAAAAACCTTTAGCCTTGAGCCTTGCTGAAGCGAGAAGCATGTTCAATGCTGCGCGTGCAAATGGTGTGATGTTGCTGGAGTCTTATCCCTATTGGTTTCAACCCCAGACAGGTGACTTGGTCAAACATCTCACCGCTACTGATGGAACTGGCATTGGGCACATCCGAAGTGTGCATGCTAGTTTTGGATTTACTGTGGGTAATCCTGAAACGAATATCCGCATGAAACCTGAATTAGGTGGTGGTGCTTTGCTAGATGCTGGCAGTTACCCTTTAAGTTTGATTCGACTAGTCATGGGTTGCGCCCCGCAACAAGTTATGGCCCACGCCAATTGGGCATCGAGCGGCGTAGACATTGCCATGATGGCCACCTTGATTTATGCAGATGGCCGCAGGGCGCAAATGTCATGCGCTATGGATGGAGCCACCCATAGACGGGCAACGATTGTGGGATCGCATGGAACGATTGAGACCGAGTACCTGAACCACACCAGTGAGACCAATGAACACCCATGGAACTACTTACCTAGTCAGATGCGCATTCGCAAGGGGATTCTCAACACCATTCCCTACGAAGATATTCACTCGGTCACGGGCAGTGGATTTCGATTTGCAGCGGAAGCGTTTGCCCAGGTCGTCAGAGAAAAAGATACGGAAGCCATCACTAAAACTACTGCTGCCAGTTTAGACATTGCAGCAACTTTAGAGGCTATCAAGTCCAGTGCCCAAAGTGGACGCATCGTGACTTTAGGCCGATGAATCCAAAAGGATTAACGAATTCCCAACAAGGGCAGATACTTTAGAATGCACCAGCGCTCAAAGTTTGGGTGCATCCGCTAGGGGTGTTGGTGTCAACAAGGTGGCACTGGCTGAGAAAGTCCCTTTGAACCTGATTGAGGTAATCCTCGCGCAGGGAAGCTAGTTACAAGTGCCGGAACTGGGTATTCACCCACATTCTCCGAATCTGCGTTAGCCCCCTGCTCCAGTTATGGACAACATGGCAAACAACGCGTCAGTGATCGAAGACGAAGTAATGGCTTTCATGCAGATGAAGGCGTCGGACGATGCCGCCTTCAATGCCATGGCTTTGCGTCTTTTTAAACACCAAGCGCAATTTAATTTGCCTTTCCAACGGTTTTGCCAAATGCGCGGTAAAACCCCGCGCACTGTGACGCATTGGCACGACATCCCGGCCGTGCCCATCAATGCATTCAAAGACTTAGATCTGACATGCACACCTACTAGCCAATGTGGCCGCGTCTTCATGACCAGCGGAACGACCCGTGGTGATGTCAAAGGCCGTCATTACCACCCGTCGCTCAGGGTCTACGACGCATCCATGCGTTTAAATTTTGAACGGCAGTTAATGTCTCAAAAATCAAAAATACGCATTGGAATTCTTTTCCCAACGGTAGACATGATGCCGAACTCATCGTTAGCGCATTACCTCCAATTAGCACTCGCTCACTTTGGTACCCCCAACAGCCAATATTTCATGGGACCTAGCGGCTTAGACATAAAAGGACTCGCGCAAGCCCTGCAACAGGCTGAAAGAAATCACGAGCCTATCGCACTCCTTGGCGCTAGCTACAGCATGGTCCACGCCATGGACGCTCTGATCGCTTCGGGGTTGCATTTCAAACTGCCCATATCGAGTTGGTTATTTGATACGGGCGGATTCAAAGGCCAATCGCGTGAGATTGAAATGGATAGCTTCTACAGCCAACTCTCCAACACATTTGGCGTGCCGCGTTCGCAATGCTTCAATATGTACGGCATGACTGAGTTGAGTACCCAGTTGTATGACGCAGGTAACAGCACTACACCTTCCGTCAAGCGTGGACCACACTGGATACGCACCAGAGTCATCGACCCCATAAGCGGCAAAGACATGCCAAAGGGCGAACGTGGCATCTTGGTACACACGGACCTGGCCAACTACAACTCTGTCACCACACTTTTGACAGAGGACGTTGGTATCGCCACGGACGACGGTTTTATTTTGCTGGGCCGTGCACAGGGCGCACAAGCAAAAGGATGCTCTTTGGCAGTTGAAGATTTTCTGCAGGCGGCGCGCGTATGACCGTGTTGCAGTTCACTGCCGGCTACGTTCCAAGCATTGCGCACAAAGACCTTGCGTGGCACACGCTGACATATGGAGCAGGCGATACACGATTGGAGGTGAAAGTCCCCATCTTGACGCCTGCACAAATACTGGCTTTGTCGCAACACATTAAGAGTGCCGTCCAAACGCATATCAAAACCATGGCCGTGTCAGACATCGTGCGTGCTATCGATGTAGCTATTCTCAGATTGCTTGACGTCAACCATGAAGATAGAAAACGCATAGACACAATATTACCCATTGCCACGGGCATGGACGCAACCATGTTGCGCCATAACTTCAGCGAATATTTGCAAACATTTCGTGCACTGCAATTGCATCGGTTTATCGCCGAGGACTTCAGCAATCCCAAAATGCTGGATGAATTTCAGCCACGCATTACCGGAGGATGGACCAAGGCGGTAGGTGCAGACCTCGTCACGCATATTTGGGCTGGAAACGTTCCTGGTTTACCTTTGTGGAGTTTGATCTCGAGCCTATTGGTGAAAGCCGGAACGGTAGGCAAGGTGTCCGGTGCAGAACCCATCTG
>JBEGPS010000119.1:0-10242 GCA_041181325.1 Pseudomonadota bacterium | reverse complement strand
AAATGGTGGTCGGTGACCAGCACTTGCAGCCCCAGGCGCTTGGCCTGCAGCACGCCCTCCATGCTGGCTATGCCGTTGTCCACAGTGATTAGCACATCAGCACCCTGGTCTTTCACGCGCTGGGAGATGGGGGCCGTTAGGCCATAACCATCCACCACGCGGTCGGGCACCAGGTAGTCCACATGTTTGGCACCCAGCAAGCGCAAGCCACGCACGGCCACGGCGCAGGCGGTGGCACCGTCACAGTCGTAGTCGGCCACGATGCACAGGCGTTTGTCTTGCGCGATGGCGTCGGCCAGCAGCACCGCGGCGTGGTCTATGCCCAGCATGCCGCTGGGCGGCAGCAGTTTGGCCAGCGCGTCGTCCAGTTCGGAGGTGGAAGTAACACCGCGCGCAGCATACAGGCGGGCCAGCAGTGGGTGAATGCCAGACTGCTCTAGCGCCCAAACGGCGCGCGGTGGAATATCGCGGGGGGTGATTTTCATAACGGGGCGAGAAGTTGGGTCAAAAGCTGGGCCGGTGTAGGGGCGGTTAACTGGCGTTGCAGCTTGCGCCACCAAGGGCTACGGAGTTGGCTGAAGGTGTGTGCCTGGTTTTCTCCGCACAGCGTGAGTTGGATGGCTGGTTGGTCGTACAGCGGAGCTAATAGGGTGGTGTCCAGGGTTTGCCATGCAGCCAACCAGCCAGCGGCGTGGTCCTCCAGCGCGGCGGTGCGCAGGTCGTGGCGCACGGAACATTCGCCTTTTTCAGCGATTGGGGCGGCAGCGGACGGCAATTCGCCCGTGCCACTGATCCAAAACGAATTGATGGTGGGCAAGCCCTTGGCCGCGCGCGCATCGTTGATGGGGTGGGTGTAGAGCAGCATTTGCATCTCATTCTGCAAGCGGCGCAGGGCTTGGGCTTGCGGCTGGCGTGGCATCCAGCGGTCTACCCTCGCCCCGCGTGCGCGCTCCAGCGATGCGGTGGGCAGCTGCTTGAACACCGGCCCGCTGGCCAGCCAGGTGCCGGGCGCAGCGGCATCCACTGGCTGCAGCGCAATACCGTCTTCGGCAAAGTAGGCTTGCATGGCCCGCTGCAAGGTGCTGGATTCGTCATGGGTCAGTGCCAAATCGTGCGGGTCCAGCATGGCCACATGGTCGGCATTCACCCGCCATTGGCAAGGGGTAATCCAGGCCCAACCGTCGGTTGCCGTGGCCACCAAGGCCAGTGTGTTGGCTTGCTGCGCTGCCCAGGGCACCAGCCCATCGGCAGTGTTGTCGGTCAATGGCAGGAGGCCCAGCGTTTGCGCCTGAGTACGCTCGTACAGCGGGGTCAGCTGCTGCGCGCTGCCAGTGGCGTGGGCGGTGGGGGCAAGCCGTTTAAGTAGGCGCGCCAGATGGGGCAATTGGAGCTTGGCGATGGCCTCTTGGCATTGGGGGCCAGCAGGCGCGGCGTGGGCGATAACAAAGTGCATGCCCGGATTGTCCTGCATGCACCAACGTTGGCTCAGCGCACCTGCATGCAGGGTGCCACAATCAGGGAAATACCCAACTGTGGACCCGATGCGACTTCCCTACGAACTGCAAATTGGCTGGCGCTACACCCGCGCAGGCCGCGCGACCCGGCGCAATGGCTTTATTTCGTTTATCTCCGGCGTGTCCATGCTGGGTATTGCCTTGGGCGTGGCCGCGCTGATCATTGTGCTGAGCGTGATGAACGGCTTTCAAAAAGAGGTGCGCGACCGCATGCTGGGCGTGGTGTCGCACATTGAGGTGTACGCCCAAGGCGGACAGGCTTTGCCCGATGTGGCGCTCACCCTCCAGCAAACCAAAGCCAATCCGCAGGTGATAGGTGCTGCACCTTTTATAGCAGCCCAGGCACTTTTGGCGCGGGGTGAGGACATGAAAGGCGTGATGGTGCGGGGGATAGACCCGGCCATTGAACACGAGGTTACGGACCTGGCCGCCGGTGCCCAAAGGGCGGTGTTGGCTCAGCTCACTCCCGGTAGTTTTGGTGTGGTGTTGGGCTCTGAATTGGCCAGGTCGTTGGGTGTGCGTACTGGGGACAAAGTGACTTTGGTAGCCCCCAGCGGCCAGGTCACACCCGCGGGCGTGGTGCCGCGCCTGAAGCAAATGACGGTGGTGGGCACCTTTGACTCCGGTCACTTTGAATACGACTCGGCCATGGCCTTCACCCATTGGGAAGACGCCGCCAAGGTGTTCCGCTTGGAAGGCCCCACCGGGGTGCGCCTGAAATTGCGCGATTTGCACAAAGCCAGGGAGGTGGCCGATGAACTCAGCCGCACATTAAGTGGCGAACTTTACATTCGCGACTGGACCCGCCAAAACCGCACCTGGTTTGCTGCGGTGCAAGTCGAAAAACGCATGATGTTCATCATCCTGACGCTGATCGTAGCGGTAGCGGCGTTCAATCTGGTCAGCACGCTGGTAATGACGGTGACCGACAAGCGCGCTGACATTGCCATTTTGCGCACCCTGGGGGCCAGCCCGGCCAGCATCATGGGCATTTTTGTGGTGCAAGGCGCCATGGTGGGTGTGATTGGCACGGTGGCCGGCCTGCTGCTGGGCTTAAGCGTGGCGTTCAATATTGACGTGATCGTACCCGCCATTGAGCACGCGCTAGGCGCCAGCTTTTTGCCCAAAGACATTTACCTGATCAGCCGTATGCCCAGTGACCCACAACAGTCTGACATCCTGCCCATCGCCGTGATTGCGCTGGTGATGGCGTTTATCGCCACTCTGTACCCCAGCTGGCGCGCCAGCCAGGTGAACCCAGCGGAGGCGCTGCGGTATGAGTGAAAATATCGCCCCCACGCTCCACCGCCTAAGCGGGTCGCTGCCCCCCGAGGGGGCGCTGCTGCAGTGTGTCGGCCTGACCAAGCGTTTTTCTGAGGGCCGTTTGGATGTCACCGTGCTGCACGGTGTTGATCTGCAAGTGCACAAGGGAGAAACGCTGGCCATCGTGGGCGCATCAGGCTCGGGCAAAAGCACGCTGTTGCATTTGCTGGGCGGGCTGGATGCCCCCACCAGTGGCGCGGTCACCTTGTGCGGGCAGGCGTTGGCGGGGCTCAACGCCGCCCAGCAAGGGCGTTTGCGTAACAAACACTTGGGTTTTGTCTACCAGTTTCACCACCTGCTGCCGGAGTTCAGCGCTTTGGATAATGTGGCTATGCCATTGACGATTCGGCGTCTAGCCCCCGTGGAATGTGCGCAAGCAGCTACAAAAATGCTAGCAAAAGTGGGGCTGCAAGACCGCTTGCACCACCGCCCGTCCGAGCTATCGGGTGGCGAGCGCCAGCGCGTGGCTATTGCCCGAGCGCTGGTCACCAACCCCGACTGCGTGCTGGCCGATGAACCCACTGGCAATCTGGACCGCAGCACTGCCGATGGTGTGTTCGACCTGATGCTGGACGTGGCCTGCAGCCAAGGCACCGCATTTGTGTTGGTCACACATGACGAAACGCTGGCCCGGCGTTGCGACAGGGTGCTGCGCTTGGTTGGCGGACGCTTGGGCGGCCATTTGGCCTGATGTCAACCAAAGTGCCAACCCAGCGCGTTAAGGGTTGGGGCCAGCGCTGCACTCAGCGCTGCGCCTGTCACTTTTGAGGCGACATGACATGAAAAAATTCATTCTTTTGGCTAGCACCTTGGCCGCTTGTGTTGGTGCTTATGCGCAAGAGGTGGGGCGTGTACTCTCATCCACACCCGTGGTGCAGCAAGTCGGTGTGCCGCGCCAGGTGTGTACCACCGAGCAGGTGGAATACCAGCAGCCCAAGTCAGGCGCGGGTGCCGTTTTGGGTGCTCTGGCAGGTGGTGCGCTGGGCAATGCTGCGGGTGGGCGCGGCGCAGGGCAGGCTGCAGCCACCATCATTGGTGCTATCGGAGGCTCCATGGTGGGCGACCGCATTGAAGGCTCAGGCCCCAGCCAAATTCAAGACGTGCAGCGCTGCGGCACCCAAACGTTTTATGAGAACCGCACGGTGGGCTACAACGTGGTGTACGAGTACGCAGGAAAGCAATATTCGGTGCAAATGCCCAACGACCCAGGCCCCAGCATTGCTTTGCAGGTGTCTGCCGTTGGAGCCAACACGCAGGTGGGTGTAATCAACGCCCCACCTGTGTTTGTAGCGCAGCAACCCGTGATCACCCAGCAGGTCTATACCCAGCAACCTGTCATCGTGCGTGCGCCGCCGGTGTACTACGTGCCCAACTACAACGCGGTGCCCTTGACCATTGGGTTGGGTTTTGGTTATTGGGGTGGCGGGTATGGTGGCGGTCACTACCGCCATTGGCGCTGAAGCCAGTGCAGCACTAGCGGGAACGTCAGCCGTTTGTCAGCCTGTAGAGGGCTTTGCAAGGGTTTCACTGGAGGCTGATTTGCCCGCGGCGACCTATGCTGAAGCTCTTCATTGCAGCATCGGGTCGTTATGTATATTTCATGGTTTCAACGGGGCATCTGGGCGGCGGCGCTGGCAGTACTCGCATCAGCAGCATTTGCCCAGCCGGCCAAGCCGGTGCGTATCGGGCTGATTGGCCCTTTCACCGGGGCATCTGCAGACTTCGGGTTACCCATGCGCAACGGTGCTCAATTAGCGGTCGACGAAATCAATGCGTCCGGCGGCTACATGGGGCGGCAAATCGAATTGGCCATCAAAGACGACATGGCCAGTCCCGACGCCGGCTTGCAACTTTCCAAAGAACTGGTGCAGGAGGGCGTGGTCGCCACCATCGGGTTTTGCAATACGGGGGTAGCCATGAAATCGCTGGAGGTGTACCAGCAGGCCAAATTGCCTTTGTTGGTGTCGTGTGCAACCGGCACTCCCATCACGGCCAAGTACCCTGCCGCAGAAAGCTTTATCTTTCGCACCTCCGCGCGTGACGGTATTCAAGCGCCTTTCGTGGTGGACGATATTGTGTCCAGAGGCTGGAACAAGGTCGCCATCTTTGCGGATAAAACTGGCTACGGTGAGGCGGGCCTGCAAGACGTGGTGCGGGCACTGGAAGCCAAAGGGGTCAAACCGGCTTACGTTGCGCGGTTTGATCTGGGTGTCAAGGACCTGACCAACGAACTCAAGGAGGCCAAGGCCGCCGGGGCCAATGTGATTTTCAGTTACACGGTGGGTCCGGAAAATGCAGTTATTGCCAATGGCCGGCAGGCGTTGGGCTGGAAAGTGACCCAAGTGGGCGCTTGGACACTGTCCTTTCCTTTCTTCATCGATGGCGCGAAGCAAGCGGCGGAGGGGGCGCTGATGGCCCAGACCTTTGTTGCCGAGCCCAGCAATGAGCGCCGAGTGGCATTTTTGAGCGCCTATGCGCGCAAGTTCGGAACCAAGAAAATAGCCGTTCCCATGGCTGCCGCGCAGGCCTACGACACCGTGTATTTGCTGACCTACGCGATACTCTCATTGCGCAATGGGGATTTGAGTGGTCCTTCGATCAAAAATGCGCTGGAAAATCTGCCACGCGCCTACTATGGTGTGGTTTCCACCCATGAGAGACCATTTTCTAAAGACGACCATGACGCTGTGACACCCAACATGCTGGTCATGGGGATGGTGAAGAACGGAGCTGTCACCTTTGCTTACCCGGAAGACTTCAGGCGCAACTTGTTTGTGCAACGCAAAAAATAAGGTGCGCCATGCGCTGGATTGATACCCACTGCCATCTGGATGCAGCGGAACTGGCGCTGCCTGCGTCCGAGGTGCGTGAGCGGGCCTATCTTGCGGGTGTGCAACACTGCGTTATTCCTGCGGTAGACGTTGCCAATTTCGAGGCCGTGCGCGCGCTTGCCCATGCGGGTAGAGACAGTTATTGCCTAGGCATCCACCCTTTGTATGTCCCCTGTATGGCAATGCACGATTTAGATGCTTTGGCGCAGGCGCTGGCAGAGCACGCATCCGATCCCCGCCTGGTCGCCGTGGGCGAGATTGGCCTGGATTTTTTTGTGCCTGGTTTGCAAAGTGCTGCGATGCGCACTTTGCAAGAGCAGGTCTATACCGCCCAGCTCGCTTTGGCGCAGCAACACCAGCTGCCGGTGGTGCTGCATGTACGCCGCTCTGCCGACCGATTGCTGAAGTATTTGCGGGCTAAGAACGCGCGCTGGACTGGCATTGCCCACGCCTTCAATGGCAGCGAAGTTCAGGCGCGTGAATTTATCCGCTTAGGGTTCAAGCTGGGGTTTGGCGGCGCGGTAACATTTGAGCGCGCCTTGCAGTTGCGCCATTTGGCAAGTGTGTTACCGCTGGATGCCTTGGTTTTAGAGACCGACTCCCCCGACATCCCCCCGCATTGGCTGTACACCACAGCGCAGCAGCGCGCCGATGGCACGCCCCAAGGGCGCAACGAGCCAGCCGAATTGCCCCGCATTGCCAAGGTGGTTGCCGCACTGCGCGGCATGGCACTTGAAGACCTTGAGCAGGCCACCACACACAACGCGTGCGTGGCACTGCCAAAGCTCTCCGGGCTGCTGGTATAAATCCCCATGGCCCAAAAAGAACCAATACAACACCCCGAAGTCAATTTTTCTGAAGAAGGCCCCATCCGCCACCTGCATTTAGGTAGTGAATGGATACAAGGCTCTATGCTGGTGGACGCCCCCAATGTGCTGGTGCATGAGTACATCCAGCGCATGATGGCCTGGCTGCTGTTCGTAGACCCTGCCAGCGTGCCAAAGCGCCAGGCGTTGCAACTGGGCTTGGGAGCTGGCTCACTCACCAAGTTCTGCCACAAAGAGCTGCGCATGAAAACCACCGCCATTGAACTCAATCCGCAGGTTTTGCATGCCTGCCGGGGCTGGTTCAAGCTGCCTGCGGACAACGCGCGCATGCAGGTGGTGCTGGGCGATGCCTCGGTGCAAATCAAGCAAGACCGCTGGCTGGGCGCGGTGGATGCGCTGCAAGTGGATCTGTATGACGACGAGGCCGCAGCCCCGGTGCTGGACAGTGCCGAGTTTTATGCCGATTGCCGCAAAACGCTTACCGATGAGGGCTGCATGACCGTTAATCTGTTTGGCCGCACCTCCAGCTTTCAAAAAAGCGTGGACAAAATTGCAGCAGCGTTTGGCATGGACGCGGTGTGGGCTTTTAAGTCCACCCGTGAGGGCAACACGGTCGTGTTAGCCCAGCGCACCCCTTCGCGGCCCAAGCGTGCACTGCTGTCAGAGCGTGCCGCAGTCATACAAGAGCAATGGGGATTGCCCGCTGACAAGTGGGTGCGGGTTTTTAAACCGGTGGTGGCATGAATACCCTTAACAAATCCATGAAACATTCCAAGAGCGTGCATTCAGGCCCCCTTGATTGGCGTGTGCTGGTGGAGTGGCTGCACAAAGACGGCATCATTTCGGCGGAAGAAGCCCAGCGCACCATTGCGCGCTGCTCTCTCGCCGAAAGTGCGCAGCACCCCTTGGTGCGTCTGGCCAGTGTGTCCATGCGGCGCGTTGCGGACAACCGCGCGTTGGATGTTGATGCCCTCACGCAGTGGCTGGCCACGCACACGGGGCTGGACTATTTGCGCATTGACCCGTTGAAAGTCGATGTGGGCAAGGTGGCCGACGCCATGGGTGCGGTGTATGCCGAGCGGCACCGCATCTTGCCGGTGGTGGTCACGCCGACCGAAATCACGGTGGCTACGTCGCAACCTTTCGTTACCGATTGGGTGGACGAAGTGGAGCGCCAGGCGCGCCGTAGCGTGCGCCGGGTGGTGGCCAGCCCGCAGGAGATTCAGCGCTACACCGCCGAGTTTTACGCGTTGGCCAAATCGGTGCGCGCCGCCAACAAATCGGGCAATAACAACGGAGCCAGTTTTGAGCAACTGGTAGAGCTGGGCAAAACCAACAAGCAGTTGGATGCCAATGACCAGGGCGTGGTGCAGGTGGTGGACTGGTTGTGGCAATACGCCTTTGACCAGCGTGCCAGCGACATTCACCTGGAGCCGCGTCGGGAGCAGGGCGTGATTCGTTTCCGCATCGACGGCGTGCTGCATCCGGTGTACCAAATGCCCATGGGCGTGCTGAACGCGATGACGGCGCGCATCAAGCTGCTGGGGCGCATGGATGTGATTGAAAAACGCCGCCCGCAGGATGGCCGCATTAAAACGCGCAACCCCAAGGGCGAGGAGGTTGAGATGCGTATCTCTACCTTGCCCACGGCCTTTGGCGAGAAGATGGTGATGCGTATTTTTGACCCCGAAAATGCGGTGAAAGACCTGGACGCATTGGGCTTCTCTAGCCACGATGCCGAGCGCTGGGAGTCGCTGGTCAAGCGCCCCCATGGCATTATTTTGGTCACCGGCCCCACGGGCTCAGGCAAGACCACCACGCTGTACTCCACGCTGAAACGGGTGGCTACGGAAGAAGTGAACGTCAGCACGGTGGAAGACCCGATTGAAATGATCGAGCCCGCGTTCAATCAAACGCAAGTGCAGCCGCAATTGGACTTTGGTTTCCCCCAAGGCTTGCGCGCCCTGATGCGCCAGGACCCCGACATTATCATGGTGGGTGAGATTCGCGACACGGAGACGGCTGAAATGGCCGTGCAAGCAGCACTCACAGGACACCTGGTTTTCTCTACCTTGCACACCAATGACGCACCTTCGGCTGTGACGCGTTTGCTGGAGCTGGGTATTCCTTCGTACTTGATCAATGCGACGCTGCTGGGCGTGCTGGCACAACGCTTGGTGCGCACGCTGTGTCCAAAGTGTCGCGCGCGCGACGAGACCACCACGCGCGAAGCCTTGGGTGAAATCGTCAAACCGTGGAAGATAAACGGCGGCTACAAGCCCTACAAGGCGGT
This sequence comes from Pseudomonadota bacterium, assembly GCA_041181325.1. Lineage (GTDB taxonomy): Bacteria > Pseudomonadota > Gammaproteobacteria > Burkholderiales > Burkholderiaceae_C > Allorhodoferax. Next base: position 1,454 of record JBEGPS010000119.1, on the reverse strand, counting down.
GGGCTGTGTGGACTGCCGCATGACCGGCTTTATGGGGCGCATGGGCCTGTATGAATTGCTGGAGGTGACTGAAGGCTTTAAAGCCCGCGTTACCAACGAGCCGGGCATCGATGCGCTGCGCCGGCAGGCCGTGGCAGACGGTATGCGGCCGCTGCGTTTGGCCGGTGCATTGCGGGTGGCCGAAGGGCAGACGGTGATTGACGAAGTGATGCACTCAACACCACCCTTGATGGTGTGAGACTTGGGGCTAGGTAAGAACACTCATACGCCCCTTTAAAGGTCAAAACGCCAGTGTTTGCGTGCAGAATGCGTTCATAAATCGACTCTAGGAGACAGCAAATGAACATAAAAAGTCAAAAAGACTTTTTTTCTGGTCTGATGTTTACATGTGTGGGCGTAGCCTTTGCGTGGGGTGCCAGCACCTACACCATTGGTAACGGTGCGCGCATGGGCCCAGGCTATTTCCCCCTCATGCTTGGCATACTTTTGGCGGTGCTTGGGAGTGTTATTACTTTCAAAGCCTTAGTTGTAGAAACCATTGACGGCGAGAAAGTTGGAAGCTTCGCCTGGAAGCCTCTGACATTCATCATTTTGTCCAACTTGGTTTTTGGCGCTTGCATCGGTGGTCTACCGAGTATCGGTTTGCCGCCTCTGGGGCTAATCCTTGGCATTGTCGCGTTGACCTTTATTTCCGCTTTGGCCGGCGAAGAATTTAACTTCAAAGAGGTCACCATCTTGTCCATCATTTTGGCGCTGATGAGCTATGTCGCCTTTGTCGTGTTGCTCAAATTGCAGTTCCCCGTGTGGCCTGCTTTTATCTAAGCCTGAGGAAATAATTACCATGGATTTATTTAATAACCTTGCTCTCGGGTTTGGCGTAGCTTTCACGTTTCAAAACCTGATGTATGCGTTTGTCGGGTGCCTTTTGGGCACATTGATTGGCGTTTTGCCAGGCATTGGCCCTGTGGCGACTATCGCTATGTTGTTGCCCGCAACCTACGCGCTGCCTCCGATTGCTGCGCTGATCATGTTGGCCGGTATTTACTACGGCGCCCAGTACGGCGGATCTACCACTGCTATTTTGGTTAATCTGCCCGGAGAGTCATCTTCGGTGGTTACGGTGATTGACGGCTACCAGATGGCGCGAAATGGCAGGGCTGGCCCTGCGCTGGCTGCTGCTGGTCTGGGTTCATTCTTCGCAGGCTGCGTGGGCACATTAATTTTGGCTGCCTTTGCAGCTCCTTTGACCGAGCTGGCTTTCAAGTTCGGCCCGGCTGAGTATTTTTCGCTCATGATTTTGGGTTTGGTGGGGGCCGTGGTGCTTGCTTCGGGCTCATTGCTTAAAGCCATTGCCATGATCGTTCTGGGCTTGTTGCTCGGTATGGTCGGCACCGACGTGAACTCCGGCGTGGCGCGCTTCAGCTTTGACATTGCAGAGCTTACCGACGGCATTG
>JBEGPS010000118.1:0-2606 GCA_041181325.1 Pseudomonadota bacterium | reverse complement strand
GCACTTTTTATTTAAAACTGCGTAGCAAGTCTTCGGGCCGCTAATCAAGCAGGGAATACGCCGGTAGACAAATAGCGGTCACCCCGGTCACACACAATAAACGCAATAGTGGCGTTGGTTTCGCGCTTGGCAATTTCCTGCGCCACCCAGCAGGCACCAGCAGCTGAAATTCCGCCGAATATGCCTTCCTCGCGCGCTAGGCGGCGGCACATGTCTTCCGCATCACTTTGGCTTACATAGACCAACTCATCTACGTTGGCAGGATCATAAATTTTGGGCAAATATTCTTGCGGCCATTTGCGAATGCCTGGAATGCGAGAGCCCTCTGAGGGCTGCGCACCAATGATGCGAATGGCAGGGTTCTTCTCTTTCAAAAAGCGGGACACGCCGGTGATGGTACCGGTGGTGCCCATCGCACTCACGAAGTGGGTAATGCGCCCTTGGGTGTCGGCCCAGATTTCGGGCCCTGTGGTCTCGTAGTGGATGCGGGGGTTATCGGCGTTGGCAAACTGATCCAGCATCACGCCCTGCCCTTTGGCTTGCATTTGCTCGGCCAAGTCACGGGCGTATTCCATGCCGCCGCTCTTGGGCGTAAGAATGAGTTCAGCGCCAAATGCTTTCATGGTTTGCACGCGCTCAATAGACAGGTCTTCCGGCATGATCAACACCATACGGTAGCCTTTGATGGCAGCTGCCATGGCCAGCGCAATACCTGTGTTGCCCGATGTGGCTTCAATCAAGGTATCGCCAGGCTTGATGTCGCCACGCTCCTGGGCACGCGCAATCATGGACAGCGCGGGCCGGTCTTTTACTGAACCAGCAGGGTTGTTGCCCTCGAGCTTTCCCAGCACGATGTTGTTTCTCTGGGTATTAGCTGCAGCTCCAATGCGTTGCAAAGCCACAAGAGGCGTTTTTCCGATGGTGTCTTCAATGGTTTGATATTTCATGTCCATAAATGTGCCATAATTCGGGTCTTCGCACATTCTGCCCGGGTGGTGAAATTGGTAGACTCAGGGGACTCAAAATCCCCCGCCGCAAGGCGTGCCGGTTCGAGTCCGGCCCCGGGCACCATCTGATTCATCAGGTGAATTCAAAGCCCCGCACGTTCACCAACGTAGCGGGTTTTTTGTTGCCAAAAGCATTGCAGCCCTCATCGGCGCCTTTTATGCCTATATCTGAATCTGTTCCACTAGAAACATCAGCAACTGCACTCGAACGTCAACCTGACAATCAGCTCGGGAAGCAATCCGGACGGGCCCATGCCAAACGCCAAGACGTTTTCCCGGTATTAGACAAGCTTGCAGCGTTGTACCCACACCTTTTTGGCGCAAAGTTTCTGCCCATGAAGCGAGGAATTTTTCAAGATTTGCTAACGTCCCACCCCGAAGTTTTTGAAAAAGAAGCACTCAAGGCCGCATTGGCAATGCATACCCGCTCTACCCGGTATTTAAGTAGCGTTGCTGACGGCAACGCCAGGCACAACCTGCTGGGCGAGGTTGTGGAGCCTATGGCTGCCGAGCACGTACACCATGCTTTACTTGAGGTATTTAAGCGCCGCCAAACGCGTAGCAATGACGACCTGACACCTATCGTGGTGGGGCGCATCGTTCAGGCCATAGAAGCGTCAGGCTTGGGTTTGGATGCCTATGCCGATCTGGTGCGTGGCCGTGACGAGGCGGGCAACGCAGCACTAGACCAGGCTTTATCTATTGCGCGGGCCGATGTAGCCAAGGACGAAGCTTTGCTGCGTGCATTCAGAAACAGCGGGCAAAGCGTACAAGCATTTGCCGATATGTACGGCATGGATGCCGCGCTGGTGCAGCGCACCCTGGACCGCGCAAACGCCGCCGCCTCCTCCTAAGTAACTGGCTACGCGCGTGCAAGACAGCGTCGTCTTGGAGATCTCGGGTCTGTCATTTGGTTTCAAACCGCGCATGCTGTTCTCGGGTTTGAACTGGGCAGTACCGGCAGGCGTGTCCCTTATTCAAGGTGGTGAAGGGGTCGGTAAAACAACCTTGCTGCGTTTGCTCGCAGGTGATTTGTCACCAGAGACAGGTACTATGGCAGCGGACAACATCTACTTTGCAATAGATCCAGTCACGTATCGCCAAAAGGTGTTTCGCACCGACCCGCGCTCTGAAGCGTTTGATGCACTCACATGCCCCGATTTTTTTGCCCTTTGGGCCGACCGGTATGTTTCGTTCAACGCCCCCCTGGCTACCGAATTGGCAATTCACTTAGGGTTGGAAGACCACCTCGCCAAGCCTCTCTATATGCTATCGACCGGGTCCAAACGTAAGGTGTGGCTCGCCGCTGCATTTGCATCTGGAGCAGTGGTAACGCTGCTAGACGGACCGTTTGCAGCACTTGACCACCGCTCCCTTCAACGTGTGCTGGACTTGCTTTTAGAGGCTACGCACCACACCCAACGCAGCGTTGTGGTTGCAGACTACACGCCGCCGCCGGCCGTGCCTTTGGCATGCGTCTTGGATCTGGGCAACTAAGTAGCTACCGCGGCCCTGGTTCAACAGGAGCAGTAAGCACCACCGGCGCGCTGTGCCAAATATTTTCAGCATACTCAGCAATAGTACGGTCTGACGAAAAAG
>JBEGPS010000117.1:0-3047 GCA_041181325.1 Pseudomonadota bacterium | reverse complement strand
CCACCGCGCCCTTGGCACCCATCACCGCAATCTCGGCATTGGGCCAGGCAAAGTTCACGTCACCACGCAGGTGCTTGGACGCCATCACGTCGTACGCGCCGCCGTAGGCTTTGCGAGTGATAACGGTGATCTTTGGCACCGTGCACTCGGCGTACGCGTAGAGCAACTTGGCTCCGTGTTTGATGATGCCGCCGTACTCTTGGCTGGTGCCGGGCATGAAGCCGGGCACGTCCACAAACGTGATGACGGGAATGTTGAATGCATCGCAAAAGCGCACAAAACGTGCAGCCTTGATGCTGCTCTTGATGTCCAGACATCCAGCCAGCACCAGCGGCTGATTCGCCACAATACCGACGGTCTGACCGTCCATGCGGGCAAAACCAATCAAGATGTTCTTGGCGTACTCGGGTTGAATCTCGAAAAAGTCCCCATCGTCCACGGTCTTGACGATGAGTTCTTTCATGTCATAGGCTTTGTTGGCGTTGTCGGGCACCAGCGTGTCCAGGCTCAGGTCCAGGCGGTCGATGGGGTCGCCACTCTTGCGCACAGGTGCTTTTTCGCGGTTGCTCAGGGGCAAGTAGTTGTACAGGCGGCGCAGCATCAGTAGCGCCTCCACATCGTTCTCAAACGCGAGGTCAGCCACACCACTCTTGGTCGTATGAGTAACAGCACCACCGAGCTCTTCGGCAGTGACTTCCTCGTGCGTCACGGTTTTAACCACTTCGGGACCGGTGACGAACATGTAAGACGAGTCCTTGACCATGAATATGAAGTCCGTCATGGCCGGGCTGTACACCGCACCACCTGCCGACGGCCCCATGATCATGCTGATCTGCGGAATCACGCCGCTGGCCATCACGTTGCGCTGGAACACATCGGCGTAGCCACCCAAAGACGCAACGCCTTCCTGGATACGCGCGCCACCTGAGTCGTTCAAACCGATGACGGGGGCTCCAACCTTCATGGCCTGGTCCATCACCTTGCAGATTTTTTCGGCATGGGACTCAGACAGGGCACCACCAAATACGGTGAAATCCTGGCTGAACACAAACACCAGACGGCCATTGATCATGCCGTAGCCGGTGACCACACCATCGCCCGGAATTTTTTGATCGGCCATGCCGAAGTCCACACAACGGTGTTCGACAAACATGTCCCACTCTTCAAACGTACCTTCGTCTAGCAGCACTTCCAGACGCTCGCGGGCAGTGAGTTTGCCTTTTTTGTGCTGTGCATCAATGCGTTTTTGCCCGCCGCCCATGCGCGCGAGTTGGCGCTTGGCTTCTAGTTGTTCAAGGATGTCTTGCATGGTGTTTCCTTCTTTTTCCGCTGGGATCGATGATTAGGTTGAAACTATTTTGCTACTAAATTAATAGCTGCTTACACTTTATCCACGGGGGCTGCAAGCAGATTTCGCGCTGCGGTGCTGGCTGCCAGCTGCCCTGACAGCACTGCAGCTGTCAAAGTGGGCAGCAGCTCGCGCACGGCGGGGTTTTGCTTGAACGCCTGCTTGAGCCCGGCATCTATGCGCTCCCACATCCACGCCAGAGATTGGTTTTGACGTCGAATCTGGAACTGCCCGTTGGCGGTCTGCAAAGTTTGAAACTGCGACACCGCAGCCCAAAAACGATCTACGCCCTGCCCTTGCAATGCGCTCAAACTAATAACCTGCGGTTGCCAATGCTGATCGCTATGGGGATCGTTAGGATTGCCGTGCATGCCCAGTAAGCGCAAGCTGGACGTAATTTGCGCCTGTGCGCGCATGGCGGCGTCGGCATCAATGTCGGCCTTGTTAATCACAACCAAGTCAGCCAGCTCCATCACGCCTTTTTTGATGGCTTGAAGGTCGTCGCCCGCATTGGGTAACTGCATCAACACAAACATGTCGGTCATGCCCTGCACCGCCGTCTCGCTCTGGCCCACGCCCACGGTTTCCACAATCACGATGTCATAACCCGCCGCCTCGCAGACCAGCATGGCCTCACGCGTCTTCTCGGCCACACCACCCAGCGTACCGCTGCTCGGGCTGGGACGGATATAGGCTTTCTCGTGCATCGACAATTGCTCCATGCGGGTCTTATCACCCAATATGGAGCCACCAGACACCGTGGAAGACGGGTCAATGGTGAGCACCGCCACGCGGTGGCCTTTGTCAATCAGGTACAGGCCTAACACTTCGATGAACGTGGATTTGCCCACCCCGGGCACACCGCTGATACCCAGCCGGAACGACTTGCCGGTGTGCGCAAGCAACGCAGTCAGCAACTCGTCGCCCTGCGCGCGATGATCGACGCGGGTGGACTCAAGCAAGGTTATAGCTTTAGCTATGGCACGGCGCTGCAAGAGAGACTCGCCCCCCATCAATCCGGCCTGCAGAGCGTCAGGTGTCACCCCAGCGCCTTTTCGATCTGGCTCAACACGTCTTTGGCAGACACCGGGATCGGCGTGCCAGGGCCGTAGATACCCTTGACGCCAGCGGCGTACAAAAAGTCGTAGTCCTGGCGCGGAATAACGCCGCCTACAAAGACGATGATGTCGTCGGCGCCCTGCTTCTTCAGCTCAGCAATAATGGCGGGCACCAAGGTCTTATGGCCTGCGGCGAGCGTGGACACGCCGACAGCGTGCACATCGTTCTCAATCGCCTGGCGGGCGCATTCTTCGGGGGTCTGGAACAGCGGGCCCATGTCCACGTCAAAGCCCAGGTCGGCAAACGCGGTGGCTACCACTTTGGCACCACGGTCGTGGCCGTCTTGGCCCAGTTTGGAAATCATCACGCGGGGGCGGCGACCCTGCTTTTCGGCAAATGCCGCAATGTCAACTTTGAGTGCGTTCCAGTAGTCCATGGTGTCCCCGGTGGCTTCGTCGTACGCCGCAGCGTACACGCCCGAGACCTTGTTGGTGTCGGCGCGGTGGCGCCCAAAGGCTTTTTCTAGTGCGTCGCTCACCTCGCCCACTGTGGCACGCAGGCGTACGGCCTGAATACTCAGGTCAAGCAAGTTGCCGGTATTACTTTCTGCTGCAAAAGTGATAGCAGCCAATGCAGCATC
>JBEGPS010000116.1:0-10587 GCA_041181325.1 Pseudomonadota bacterium | reverse complement strand
ACTTCTTCGCCGAGGTAGTCTTCGGCGGTTTTCTTCATCTTGCGAAGAATGTCGGCACTGACTTGCTGAGGTGCCATGCGGTTGCCACGCACTTCCACCCATGCGTCGCCATTGTCGGCGGCCGCAATTTTGTAGGGCATGAGATCGATGTCTTTTTGAACTTCTTTTTCAGAGAACTTACGACCGATCAAACGCTTGACCGCGTAGAGCGTGTTCCGTGGGTTGGTCACCGACTGGCGCTTGGCAGACGCGCCAACCAGTACTTCGCCGTCTTCCTGGTACGCAATGATGGACGGGGTGGTGCGCGCGCCTTCGGCATTCTCGATCACCTTGGGTGTGTTGCCCTCCATGATGGCCACGCAGCTGTTGGTGGTGCCCAAGTCAATACCAATAATTCTTCCCATGATTTACTCCTGCTATCTTTAAAAAACTTCGATGTAAATAACGTGTGGGCTCGTAGGGGAATTTCAAGACCTCTGCGCTACAAAGTGCAGCAGCCCCTGCAAGCCACGCGTTGAATACGCTATTTGGGTGCGGAAACTGTGACCAACGCAGGGCGCAGCACGCGGTCGGCAATGGAATAGCCTTTTTGCAGCACGGTCACGACGGTGTTTGCCTCATGCTCAGACGGCACCACACTGATGGCTTGGTGTTGGTGCGGATCAAATTTAGTGCCTGCAGCCGGGGAAATGCCCATCACTTTGTTGCGCTCCAGCGCAGCCAGCAATTGGCGTAGAGTGGCTTGTGCACCTTCGCGGATTTGGTCTGCTGTGGCGTCTTTGATGATCAAGCCGGCTTCCAGACTGTCTGCCACGGGCAGCAGGCTTTCGGCAAAACTCTCCACTGCAAACTTGCGTGCTTTTGCAATTTCGTCCTCAGCGCGGCGACGCGCGTTTTCTGCCTCAGCCTTAGCGCGCAGGTATTGGTCGGCCAATTCAGCGCTTTTTGCCTGCAAGGCGGCAAATTCAGCCTGCAGTTTCGCTAGTACATCGGCCTCATGTGCGGTCATAGCGGCGACAACATCCTCGGCACTCTGCACTGTGCTTGTACCTGGAGTCGTTGCGGTTTGGGTGGCGTTGGTGTGAGGGGTGTCAGACATGCGGTTACATCCGGGTATTCAATGGTATTGGCCCAGTTGCGGGCGATCCCAGTCATTTCAAGCCCGACCACTGGGTGGTGCGGGTTGGGTAACGTAATTTAGTTAGGCAGTCGCCAGCAGTTCAACGTCAAATTTCAGTGTGGCATTGGCTGGTATGACACCACCGGCACCGCGCGCGCCATAACCCAAGGCTGCTGGAATAATCAGAGTGCGCGCGCCACCCACTTTCATGCCCGCAACGCCTTCATCCCAACCGCGAATCACCATGCCTGCACCTAAGTTAAATACAAACGGATCGCGGCGGTCTTTACTGGAGTCAAACTTGTTGCCTTGCACGCCATCGTTGTAGAGCCAACCGGTGTAATGCACCGTAACGCTTTGTCCTTTGGTCGCCACTGCGCCGTCGCCTTCAATGGTGTCGATGTATTGCAGGCCTGATTCTGTGGTTTGCATAAAATTCCTTTTTGCTATGAAATAAATAGCGGCTTACGCACTACTGTTGAGGGCGGAGCGCCGCAAAGCTCTAAATTATGCCGCACATAAAAAAAGACAGGCTGTGCTGTCTTTGCATTCGGGGCGCGGAGGCAAATGCCTCGTACGCTACAAGTTACTTGGTCTTTTTTGCCAACCCAGCGGACCACTTGGTGGCGAATGCCTGCACATCGCCCAATCGCTTGAGCAGGTCAGCGCCCGTGGTGGTCACACAATAGCCATCGCTACCGTGGGTCAGCAAGCCTGCTTCGCGCAATTCTTTGATGCGGGTGTTCAGGGTGTTGGGGGTGATACCGCCGACGCTGTCTTGTAGCAAACGAAAAGTTTGGCCGTGGCCGTCACGCAGGGCCCACATCACACGAATGGCGTAACGTGATTCCAGCAAACCCAATAATTGTCCTATCGCGGCGGATTCTTTAGCGCTCATTAATTTACCTCTTCTCACTTGGGATTTGCCGGCACATGGCACGGGCAATCTAGAAGCTAGAACTATAGCTCAGTTTTTACCTTGCTACAAACTTGGTAGCTGTTTCGGGCTCGTGTTTATCCCCCTTGTCAGGTTCACTATGCGGTGCTAGGGTTCTTGGGAATGTGTGCCATTGCTGCTGTTGCAAGGCACTCATACCGCATAAAAAAACGCTGTGACTCCTTGACGTGGCACAGCGTCTTTGCGAGTGAACGCTCAAATAGCGTTTGTGAAAGGTGCTTACAGCGTATCGGTGAAACTACGCAGTTTGTCAGAGCGGCTTGGGTGCTTTAGTTTGCGCAAAGCTTTGGCTTCGATTTGGCGAATGCGCTCACGCGTTACGTCAAACTGCTTGCCCACTTCTTCCAATGTGTGGTCACTGGTCATCTCGATACCAAAGCGCATGCGCAGCACCTTGGCTTCGCGCGGTGTGAGGCTGTCCAGAATGTCTTTCACTACATCGCGCAGGCCTGCTTGCATAGCTGCTTCCATAGGCGCGGTGTTGGCACCGTCTTCGATGAAGTCGCCCAGGTGGCTATCGTCATCGTCACCGATGGGCGTTTCCATAGAGATGGGCTCTTTGGCGATCTTCATGATCTTGCGGATCTTGTCTTCCGGGATCTCCATGCGCTCGGCGAGCACGCTGGCGTCTGGCTCAAAGCCAAACTCTTGCAAGTGCTGACGGCTGATGCGGTTCATCTTGTTGATGGTTTCGATCATGTGCACGGGGATTCGAATCGTACGCGCCTGGTCTGCAATGCTGCGGGTAATCGCCTGACGAATCCACCAAGTGGCGTAGGTAGAAAATTTATAACCGCGACGGTATTCAAACTTGTCCACAGCCTTCATCAAGCCAATGTTGCCTTCTTGGATCAAGTCCAGAAATTGCAGGCCACGGTTGGTGTATTTCTTGGCAATAGAAATCACCAAACGCAAGTTGGCCTCGATCATTTCTTTCTTGGCTGCGCGCGATGCGTACTCGCCTGAATTCATGCGTTTGTTGATGTCCTTGAGTTGGTCCAAGGGCACCACCACACGTGACTGTAAGTCCGTCAGTTTCTGCTGTAGATCTTGCACTGGCGGAATATTGCGGCCCATCACAGCTGCCCATGGCTTGCCAGAAGCTGCCTGCTTTTCGATCCACTTCAAGTTGAGCAATTGCGATGGCACTTTGTTGCCATTCTTGTCGCGACCACTAAAATCTGCAATAAAGCCTTCTTGTGGGTAGCCACACTTGTCGACGATGATGCGACGCAACTCGCGCTCTTTCTTGCGCACATCATCTACTTGTGCGCGCACCATATCGCACAATTTTTCAATCGCTTTAGCCGTAAAGCGAATGGTCATGAGCTCTTCACTCAGGGCCTTTTGTGCTTTTACGTAGGCAGGAGTACCGTAGCCTTCCTTGTCATAGATTTTGTGAACTTTCTCAAACAGTTCGCGCATTTTGTCAAAGCGCTCTAGGGCTTGCTTTTTCAGCTCTTCGAGTTTTTTTGTCAGCGCTTTGGAGCCGCCCTTGCCATCGTCATCGTCGGCTTCGTCGAATTCGTCGAAGTCTTCTTCGGCCACATAGTCATCGGCCTCGTTAGGGTTGGAGAAGCCGTCCACGATGGTGGTGATGACGACTTTGCCTTCGCGAATATCTTCGCCCAAGCGCAAGATTTCAGCGATGGTGGCAGGGGACGCGCTGATGGCTTCCATCATGAACATCAAGCCGCCTTCGATGCGCTTGGCAATCTCGATCTCGCCTTCGCGGGTTAGCAACTCGACCGTGCCCATTTCGCGCATGTACATGCGCACGGGGTCGGTGGTGCGGCCAAACTCGCTGTCCACGGTAGACAGCGCAGCTTCGGCTTCTTCTTCGGCTTCTTCTACGGTGGCTGCGGTCGATACGTTGTTGTTCAGCAGCAGAGTTTCTGCGTCGGGGGTTTGCTCGTAAACGGCGACGCCCATGTCGTTCAACATGCTGATCACCACTTCGAGGGTTTCAGCATCGACCAGCTTGTCGGGCAGGTGGTCAGAAATTTCGCCGTGGGTCAGGTAGCCGCGTGTCTTGCCCAAAGTAATCAGTGCTTTGAGGCGCGCGCGGCGCTTGGCCATGTCTTCTTCAGACAACACAGTTTCGTCTAGGCCAAATTCTTTCATCAAGGCGCGTTCTTTGGCCTTGCTGATTTTCATGCGCAGGGGTTTTATTTTCTCGCCCGTTGCTGAAACCGTTGCGGTGGCTGCTTCAGGCTCACCTACCAAGTCGGCTTCGATGTCTGACATGTCCATGTCTTCGGAGGGAGCAGCCTCGCTGGGTTTTGGCTTGCGGCCACGCTTGGCGCCTACTTTGGCTGGGGCGCTAGATTCTTCTTCGGCGGCGGCCTTGGCTGGGCGGCCTGCTTTCTTTTTGGCAGGTGCTTGCGCAGCGGCGTCGGCAGCAGCTAAGAAAGCATCGGCAGCTTCCTTTAATAGGGTGGCTTTTGACTTTGGGGCAATGGCTTTGGATGCGGGCACGGCAGGAGCTGTCTATTCGGTCTAGGGGCAGACTTGGCTGCGGACGGGAAAATCAAAATTTCCCAAGGCAAGATGTGCGGGCGAACATTTGGAGTGCAGTCCTTGCGGTAAGGTGGCCGGGTGTGAACAGTGTCAACGTTTGGCCTAGCCCGGAGGTGCTGCTGTCGCTCTTGCCGAATCAACCTTGGATTATACCGTCGGTTTGGGTTTTCTCCAGCTGCGCCATCAATTGCACCCGGCGAATACGCAGCTCTTGGTAGCGTTTTAAAGCAGTCGGATCGGCCTTGGAAGCTTCTATGGCCTCGGTTTCTCGCACCTTGATGCGGTCTACCAGCATCCGGTTGAGCAAGTCGCGCAGTTCGGGTGCTGACTCTGCCAATGGCTCGGTGGGTATGACTGGGCCGGACATCAGGCGCAGCGCCAGTTCCTCTTCGCTGCTGCCTGCCAGAGAGTCCATCATACTTTCGCGCAGCACTTCCCACTGCAGCGCACCGTGGTCATGGAGCTGGCTCTCGAGCCACACAAACAGGGGGCCGTGGGCATCTGGTAACTCACACAGCATGGCGTGGTCTTCACTGGACAGCGTTTCCCACAGCGCCGCGTGGCCCAGAAGAATGCGCACCGCGTGGTCTGCTTTGGTAGCTGGGCGCATGCGCCCAGTGGGGCGGTAGGGGGCGGATTGAGAGCCGCCTTCTCGCCGCGTAAATCCGCCGGACTTGTTTTTCCAGGTGCTGTCGCCACGCGGTTTGCCAGCGGTTGCGGCTGATGGAATCCACAGCTCGGTGAGTTCGCGGGTGGTGAGCTGCACCAAGGTGGCAATTTCTGACAGCAACTGCAGTTTGAGTGCACCGTCGGGCAGCAGCGACCACAACGGCTTGGCATTACTAGAAAGGTGAGCGCGGCCCTCGGCGGAATTCAAGTCGCAGCCTTCTCGTGCGGACTCAATTAAAAAGCGACTGAGCGGGGTGGCCTCAGAGACATAGCGGGCAAACGCATCTTTGCCATTGGCGCGGATAAAACTGTCCGGGTCATGCTCTTGCGGCAAAAACAAAAACTTGATGCTGCGCACATCGGTGGCAAACGCCAGCGAGGCGTCCAGCGCTTTGCGTGCCGCGCGTCGGCCAGCGCCATCGCCATCAAAGCTGAACACCACAGAGTCGGTGAAGCGAAACAGCTTTTGCACATGGTCGTTGGTGCAGGCGGTGCCCAGCGTGGCCACCGCATTGGGGAATCCCAGCTGCGCTAGGGCCACCACGTCCATATAACCTTCAGTGACCAGTGCATAACCGTGGTCACGCAAGGCGTTGCGGGCTTCAAACAGGCCGTACAACTCGCGGCCTTTACTGAACACCGGGGTTTCGGGCGAATTCAGGTACTTGGGCTTCTCGTCGCCCAGCACCCGGCCGCCAAAGCCTATGCATTCGCCTTTGATGTTGCGGATGGGAAACATCACCCGGTCGCGGAAACGGTCGTAGCGTTTTTCTTCTTCGCCGTTCTCAGCCTCGTGCAAGATGACCAGGCCGCTCTCTACCAACATCGGGTCGTCGTACTCGGGGAAGATGCTGGCCAAGCTGCGCCAGCCCTCGGGCGCGTAGCCCAAGCCAAACTGCTTGGCCACTTCGCCAGATAAACCCCGGCCTTTGAAGTAGTCGATGGCTCGGGGCGAGTCTTTCAGCTGGCGGCGGTAGGCGTCACCGGCTTTTTCCAGCACGCTGGTCAGCGTGTTTTGCTTTTGGCGCTGCTCGAGCGCGCGGGCACGGTCTTGGGGGCTGCCTTCTTCTTCGGGCACCACCATGCCGTATTGGCCGGCCAGGTCTTTGACGGCTTCAATGAAGGTCATACCCGCGTGATCCATCAAAAAGCTGATGGAATTGCCATTTTTGCCACAACCAAAGCAGTGGTAGAACTGCTTGGCAGGGCTGACCGAGAACGACGGCGACTTCTCGCCATGAAAAGGGCACAGCCCCATGAAATTGGCGCCGCCTTTCTTCAACTGCACATAGCGACCCACGATCTCCACCACGTCGGTGCGTGCCAGAAGTTCCTGAATAAAGGTTTGGGGAATCGCCATAGGGTAATTGTAGGAAGCTGGGCTAGTCGCCCAGCACCACGCCTTCGCGTCGCGGGTCTGCTCCGCCGGAAAAGCCATTTTGCGTGCGTTGGATGGCTTGCAGGCCGCTGGGCATAGGAAATTCAATCACGTTGTGACCACGTGCCTTTAGGGCGTTGACCGTGGCTGCGCCAAAACGCCCCTGCTCTAACAGAGTAGGCCCGTTAAGTGAGGCAAAGTTGGGCAGATCAATCGCTTGCTGGGTGGTGAGCCCCCATTGCAGTACGCCGTAAAGCGTTTTTGCTGTGAAATGGATGATGAGCGCACCGCCTGGGCTGCCCGTACCCATAACCCATTGGCCCGTGGCTTGGTCAAACACCAAGGTGGGCGACATCGAAGAGCGTGGGCGCTTGCCGGGCTCGACCCGGTTGGCAATAGGCGAGCCGTCGGCCCCGGCGGGGCTGAAGCTGAAGTCAGAGAGCTGATTGTTCAGCAAAAAACCACCTGCCAAGCCCACTCCGCGGTTGACCATTTGCCGCGATCCCCATGCGTCTTCAATGGTGGTGGTCATGGCCAGCGCATTGCCGTAGGCATCCACCACGGAAATATGGGATGTGCCGTATTCCAACTGGTGTGGCATGGGGGCATAGGCCAGCGCGGCAGTGCCGGGGTTGCCAGGTGGGGCGGTTTGCATGCTTTTACTTGCGGGGCTGGCATCGATAGCTCGGGCGCGGTTGCGCAAGTACGCAGGTGCCAGCATGCTGTGCCAAGTGCCGCCAGGGGCTTGCACAAATCCGGGGTCGGCCACAAATTGGGCGCGGTCGGCGAATGCCAGGCGCGACGCTTCGGTGTACAGGTGCAACCAGTCTGTACTGGGTATGCCTTGAACTAAAGGCAATTGGTTTGCCGGAGTATTGCCCAATAGCGTGAGGATTTGCCCTATGGCAATAGCCCCGGAGCTGGGCGGTGGCATGCCGCAAATGCGGTAGTTTTTGGTGCCAATCGCAGCCGTTGCCGCATAGTCAAAACACAGTGGGTCGCGCACCAGTGCTTGATAGTGTGCGAGATCTTGCACGCTGAGCGTGCCGGGATTGGTGGGGTGGCCTTGAACTTTGTTGGCGATGGCCTGCGCCACTTCGCCCTGCATGAGCCCGGCGGAGCCCTGGAGGGCAATTTTTTGCAATACCGCGGCTAACTCGGGGTTGCGCAGCACATGGCCTGCGGGCCACGGCGCGCCCTGTGCATCGTAAAAATAAGCAGCTGCTGCAGAGTCTTTTTTGAGGTGGAGGTCTGCGGCCAACAGCGCCGCCATACGGGGGCTGACCGCAAAGCCCTGCGTGGCCAATGCAATGGCGGGCTCAAAAAGCTTCGCCCACGGCAGGCGGCCATGCTGCTGGTGCGCCAACGCCAACATGGCCACCGCGCCGGGCACGCCGACAGCGCGGCCGCCCACCACAGCGGCATAAAACTCCATGGGTTGACCCTGGGCGTCTAAAAACAAGCCAGGTGTGGCGCCTGCTGGGGCTGTTTCGCGGCCATCAAAGGCTTGGGTGTGTTTGCCATCAAAGTGCAGCAAAAATGCACCGCCGCCCAAGCCGCTACTTTGGGGCTCGACCAGGGCCAGCACCATTTGCACCGCAATGGCGGCATCGACGGCGCTGCCACCGGCCCGCAGTATGGCCTGGCCCGCCACGCTGGCCAAGGGGTTGGCTGCTGCGACGGCCGTGGTGTGGGTGGCCCAGCCGGGTTTGGCTACCGTGCCGGTGGCAGCTTCGGGTTGATGTATCGGACCGGTCGGTGTGGCTGTGATTTGAGACGTGGCGCATGCGCCCAACCCGGCAACCGCTATGGCCCCTAACAGCGCCGTGCCATATGCAAACCAGAGCCGTGTGCCGCTGCGTGGCATAGCCGAATTCGGTTTTGAAAATGGATTTGAAAACCGCATGTCACTCCCCGTTGTGCTACCTGGCTTTGGGCGTGCGGCCCAGCGTGTAGAACTCGGGGTTGGGCATCATGCCGGTCACATTGGCCATGCGATTGCTCAGGCCAAAGAATGCGGTGATGCCGGCAATGTCCCAAATATCCTCGTCGTCAAACCCGTGGGCGTGCAGGGCTGCAAAGTCGGTGTCTTCTACCGTGTGGCTCTCCAGGCAAACCATCATCGCAAAGTCCAGCATGGCGCGCTGGCGCTGGGTGATGTCCGCCTTGCGGTAGTTCACGGCCACCTGGTCGGCAATCAGCGGCTTTTTCTCGTAGATGCGCAGAATGGCACCATGCGCCACCACGCAGTACAGGCAGTGGTTGGCCGCGCTGGTGGTGGTGATGATCATCTCGCGGTCGCCCTTGGTCAGGCTGCTGCCTTCGCGCAGCATGAGTGCATCGTGGTATGCAAAAAACGCACGCCACTCGGCCGGGCGGCGGGCAAACGCCAGGAACACATTGGGCACAAAGCCAGACTTTTCTTGCACCTCCAAGATTTTGGCCTTTATGTCGTCGGGCAAGGTGTTCAGGTCGGGCAGGGGGTAGCGGGCCATGCGTGTGTCTCCAGTGGTGTGGGGTTGCAAGCCATTATCCTGTCGGTATTATTTCACCGCGTTTTTTACAGTCCTAGGAGAGACAGACATGACCACTGCATACGACAAAGGGCTTGCCACGCGCAAGCAGGTGATGGGCGAAGATTTTGTGGCCACCGCCTTGGGCAAAGCCACCGCTTTTACCCAGCCGATTCAAGACCATATCACCCGCGCGGCGTGGGGCGACGTGTGGCAGCGCCCAGGGCTGGACCTGAAAACCCGCAGCCTGATTACCGTAGCCATGCTGACCGCACTGGGCAAGCAAAACGAACTCAAAGGCCATGTGCGTGGCGCACTGAACAACGGGGTCACGCCCGAAGAGTTGCAAGAGGTGCTGTTGCACGCTGCCGTGTACTGTGGCGTGCCCACCTCAGTGGAAGCGTTTCGCACCGCCAACGAGGTGGTGGCCAGCCTTTAGTAGTGTGGGGGTAGTTCGTCTTGGGCGTTGGTGCCTTGTGACCCACCTGTGGGCGCGCTGCTGGCTTGCTGGCGCAGCGCAATCACCTCGCGGCTGAGCGCGTCGATTTGGGTTTGCTGGCGGATGATGACCTGGTCGAGCTTGTCGAGCAGGTCTTCGTTGAAACTGGCTTTGATTTCCAGCTCGGTGATGCGGTCATCTGTGGTGTTGGACATTGTTTTATTTCCCGCGTCGGCGTAGCTTGCCCAAAAAGTGGGCCAGATCGTCCACCAGCGTAAACACCGACGGAATCACCAGCAGGCTCAGAATGGTGGACGTAATCAGCCCGCCAATCACCGCCACAGCCATCGGGCTGCGAAAGCTGCTGTCTGCCGCGCCCATGCCCACCGCCAGCGGAACCATGCCCGCGCCCATGGCCAGGGTGGTCATCACAATCGGGCGGGCACGCTTGTGGCAAGCGTCAATCAGCGCGTCAAACCGGCTCATGGGGGCTACAACAGGGTGGCCGTCGGTGCCGTCATGTCCACGGCGCGCCAGGATGGCGTACTCCACCAGCAAAATGGAGTTTTTGGTGGCCACGCCCATCAGCATGATCAGGCCGATGAGGGACGGCATGGAAAAGCTCTTGTCCGCGACCAGCAAGCCCACAAACGCGCCACCCAACGACAGCGGTAGCGCCGCCAGAATCGTGAACGGGTGCAAAAAGTCTTTGAACAACAGCACCAGCACGATGTAAATACACAGCACGCCCGTCAGCATGGCCAGGCCAAAGCTGGCAAACAGCTCGCCCATGACCTCGGCATCGCCCAGCGCCAATTGCTTCACGCCGGGTGGCAGGTTGACGATGCTTGGCAGCTTGGACACAGCTTCGGTTACGTCGCCCAGTGGCGCGCCCGAGAGTTCTATCTCAAACGTGATGTTGCGCGAACGGTTCAGGCGGTCTATCACAGCGGGGCCGCCGGTCACCTCCAATGTAGCCACCTGGCTCAG
>JBEGPS010000115.1:0-2762 GCA_041181325.1 Pseudomonadota bacterium | reverse complement strand
CAGCGGCAGGTCGGCGGAATCGACCACGCCCTTCACAAAACGCAGGTAGGTGGGCAACAGGGCTTCGGCATCATCCATGATGAACACGCGTTTGACGTACAGCTTCACGCCCGCCGACTTTTCGCGGTTGTACAGGTCCATCGGCGCTTTGCCGGGGATGTACAGCAGCTGGGTGTACTCAGTACTGCCTTCTACGCGGTTGTGGGTGTGGGCCAGTGGCGCTTCAAAGTCGTGGCTGATTTGCTTATAGAAGTCGTCGTACTGCTCTTGGCTGATGTCTTTTTTGGCGCGCGCCCAGATGGCGTTGGCCTTGTTGACCGTTTCCCACTCTCCGGTCTTGATCATGCCGCCGGGCTGGCGACCGCCGTTCTCATCACTCGCGTTAATCAGTTCGCCGTCTTTCCACTCTTCCTTTTCCATCTGAATGGGCAGGCTGATGTGGTCGGAATACTTGTTGATGATGCCCTTGACCTTCCAGGCCTGGGCGTAGTCTTGCGCGTCGTCGCGCAGGTGCAGGATCACGCTGGTGCCGCGTGCTTCGCGGGTGATGCTTTCCACTTCAAACGCGCCACCACCGCTGGCACCGCCGTCGCTGACCCAGCGCACGGCTTGGTCGGCGGGTAGACCCGCGCGGCGCGATTCAACGGTGATTTTGTCGGCCACGATAAAGCCGGAGTAAAAGCCCACGCCAAACTGGCCGATGAGCTGGGAGTCAGCCTTCTGGTCGCCGCTGAGCTTGGACACAAAGTCTTTGGTGCCGCTCTTGGCGATGGTGCCCAGGTTGTCGATGGCTTCTTGCTGGCTCAGACCAATGCCGTTGTCGGTGATGGTGAGCGTCTTGGCGTCTTTGTCGAAGGTAACGCGCACTTTCAGCTCAGGGTCTGTCTCGTACAGGCCGCTGTTGTTGATGGCTTCATAGCGCAGTTTGTCGCAGGCGTCCGACGCGTTAGAAATCAACTCGCGCAGAAAAATCTCTTTGTTGGAGTACAGCGAATGGGTTACCAGGTGCAAAAGTTGGGCTACTTCGGCCTGGAAATTCATGGTTTGCTTGGTCATAAGAGTGTTTGGTATCTAACTTCAAAGAAAAAAGGAAATTGCCTGTAACGCAGCGGGGCGTGCAAAACAGTGAACCCATAATTATGGGCGACCCGTACAAATTTCAAGAGTGGGCGCAGGGTTAGAACTTTTCGTGCGGCTGCAGGTAGCGCCATTGCCCCACGGGCAGGTTACCCAGCATCACGCGGCCCACGCGCACGCGCTTGAGTCCCACCACCTTCAGGCCCACCAGCTCGCACATGCGGCGAATTTGGCGTTTTTTGCCCTCGGTGAGCACAAAGCGCAGCTGCTCAGGGTTTTGCCACTCCACTTTGGCCGGCTTGAGCGCCTGGTCGTCCAGGCGCAGGCCGTGGCGCAGCATTTGCAGTTTTGCGGCCGGGAATACGCTTTGCACGTCGCTGGTGATGGGGTCGTCATCGTCCAAGCGGATGAGTTGCTGGGGTTGGCCCGCTCTACCGGAGGCCAGGCCAGGGTAGGTTGCTGCGGCCGAGTTGGCGGCGCTGGCGTTTACCACGCCGGTGTAGGCCACGCGCACCAAGTATTCTTTTTCCATGACCGAGTCTTCGCCAATCAACTGGCGCGCAACGCGCCCGTCTTGGGTCAGCACCAAGAGGCCGGTGGAGTCAATGTCCAGCCGCCCGGCGGGCACCAGGCTTTTGAGCTGACTGCCGTGGAAGAAGAAGCGCGCGTTGCATTCATTCCAGCGGTTTTGCGGCTGCACCAGGGTGATGGCGGGCTCGTGCCCGTCTTCTGCTTGGCCGCTGACCAAACCCAGTGGCTTGTTGATCAAAATGGTGACCTGGTTGGCTTGCTCGCCCTGGGCTTTTTTGTCAATCTCGATGCGCACATTGGGCAGCACCTGCATGCCCATCTCTGCCACCACGCCATTGACCTTGACCCAGCCCTTGCCAATCCATTCATCGGCCTCCCGGCGCGACGCCATGCCCAGCTCAGCCATGCGCTTGTTCAACCGCACAGTACCGTTTGCACCTGTAGCTGCAGTGTTTTTTTGTCCTGCTGGAATAGGGCGGCCAGTGGGCTTGGCAGCCGGTGAAGGTGGTGGAGGGGCTGCGCGGCGGAAGGTGGATGCGGGTTTTGAGTCTGTCATTTGCTATAAATTTAGTAGCTGGTTGCGCCTATTTTACGAGCGGTAGGGGTATTTTGGGCATGTAAACTTGTCTGGCTGTATATTCTTCAAACTCCATTTTTTTATCCCCATGAAAGTTTCAAAAGACACCGTCGTTTCCTTGGACTACACCGTGCACGACAACGAGGGAAATCTGGTCGACGAAGGCAATGAGCAACTGGTGTACTTGCACGGCGGCTTCGCCGATTTGTTCCCTAAGCTGGAGGAAGCTTTAGCCGGTTGCGCAGTAGGCGATACCGTGACCGTGCAAATGGAGCCTGCCGATGCGTTTGGTGAATACGACGCTGAACTCATGCGCGTAGAGCCACGCGACGCCATGCCCGCCGACATTTACGTCGGCGCGCAAATTGAAGGCGCGCAGGCGGACGACGATGGCAACCCCACAGCCACCCGCTTGTTCAGCGTGTTAGACGTGCAAGAAGACCGTGTAGTGATGGACGCCAACCACCCGCTGGCCGGCATGACGCTGGTGTTCAACGCCACCGTAGCCAGCGTGCGCGCAGCCACGGCGGATGAGGTAGCAGCGGGGCAGGCCACGGTAGATGCTACAAAATAGATA
>JBEGPS010000114.1:0-2960 GCA_041181325.1 Pseudomonadota bacterium | reverse complement strand
CTGGGTAAAGCCATCCGCAAAGCTGTTGAAAGTTACGACGAAGATTTGAACGTGCAAATCTGGGGCACAGGCGGCATGAGCCACCAGTTGCAGGGCGCGCGTGCGGGTTTGATTAACCGCGAATGGGACAACGCCTGGATGGACAAAATGATCGCCGACCCCGCCGCCTGCGCAGCCACACCGCACATCGACTATGTGCGCGAAGCGGGTTCAGAAGGTATCGAGTTGGTGATGTGGCTGATCGCCCGTGGTGCCATGTCGGACGTGCCTTACAACGACAAGGATGCTACAGATTTGGAAGCAGCCCGCGCACATTCCGTGGGGGTTAAGCACCGTTTCTACCATGTACCCGCCAGCAACACCGCAGTGGGCCACCTGATTTTGGAGAACAACTGATATGAGCAAAACCATCAAAGTCGCGCTGGCAGGTGCCGGTGCATTTGGCATCAAACACCTGGACGGCATCAAAAATATTGATGGCGTGGAAGTGGTGTCCATCATCAGCCGCGATCTGGCCAAAACCCAGGAAGTGGCCGACAAGTACGGCATCCAACACGTCACCACCGATCTGGCCGACAGCCTGGCATTGCCCGAGCTGGACGCAGTGATTTTGTGCACCCCCACGCAGATGCACGCCGAGCAAACCCTGGCTTGCCTGAAGGCGGGCAAACACGTGCAGGTGGAGATTCCCTTGGCCGACAGCTGGGCTGGTGCCGAAGCCGTTGTGGCTGAGCAGAAGAAGACCGGTCTGGTGGCCATGTGCGGCCACACCCGCCGTTTCAATCCCAGCCACCAGTATGTGAATGAGCAGATCACGTCCGGCAAGTTCAACATCCAGCAAATGGATGTGCAAACCTACTTTTTCCGCCGCACCAACACCAACGCGCTGGGCCAGGCGCGTAGCTGGACCGACCACTTGCTGTGGCACCACGCTGCGCACACCGTCGATTTGTTTGCCTACCAAGCCAACAGCCCCATCGTGCAGGCCAATGCCATCCAGGGCCCTATCCATCCAGTGCTGGGCATTGCCATGGACATGAGCATCCAGCTGCGCACCGCCAGTGGCGCTATTTGCACCCTGAGCCTGAGTTTCAATAACGACGGCCCTTTGGGCACCTACTTCCGCTACATCGGCGACACAGCCACCTACCTGGCGCGCTATGACGACCTGTACACCGGCAAAGAAGAAAAGATCGACGTGAGCAACGTGGCTGTGAGCATGAACGGGATTGAGCTACAAGACCGCGAGTTTTTTGCTGCCATTCAAGAAGGCCGCGAGCCCAACTCCAGCGTGGCGCAAGTAGCCAATTGCTACAAGGTGCTGCACCAGCTGGAGCAGCAACTTAACGCGCAAAACTAGCGCGCAAATTTAGGGCGTAAAAGCAAAGCCCGGCTTCACCATAGCGTGGTGAAGCCGGGCTTTTTTAATGTGCGCCAGCGGCCGCGTCTGCTGCTGCGGGGCCACCCGCCTTGCCTGCCCGCACTGGGCGAGCCAGCCACACCAGCGGGATCAGCACCAAGAAGATCATGGCTGAGCCAAAGAACACATCGTTGGCCGCCAGCATGAACGCTTGTTGGTCCACCATGCGGTTGATTTGGCTCAGCGCCTGCTCGGTGCTCATACCCGCAGCATAGAAACCCGCCAGCGCGCTGTTGGTGGCGCTGCTTCCAATGTTCACCATTTCGGCCAGTTGGGCGTGGTGCATGGCCGCACGGTCTTGCCAAATGGTGATGGCAATCGAGGTGCCGAACGAGCCGCCCACGATGCGCGCAAAACTCGACAACCCCGAGGCCGCAGGAATCTTGTCAGGCGTTAGGCCACCCAGCGTAATAGACGTCAGCGGAATAAAGAAAAACGCCACCGCCACGCCCTGAATCACCGTGGGGATCATGATGGTCCAGAAGTCCGCCTGGGTGCTGAAATGCGAGCGCATAAACAGCACCAACGAGAACACCACAAACGCAAACGTAGTGAGCGCGCGGGGGTCAAATTTCTGAATATTTTTACCCACCAGCGGTGACAAAATAATCGCAAACAAGCCCACCGGTGCCATCAGCATACCGGCCTGCGTGGACGTGTACCCCATGAACTGCTGCAGCCACAGCGGCAGCAGCACCAGGTTGCCCATGAACAGGCTGTAGGCCACGGCCATGGCCACGGTGCCGGTCCAAAAGTTGCGGCGTTTGAGCATGCGCAAGTCCACCACCGGATGGTCATCCGTCAGCTCCCAGGCTATGAAGAACGCAAAGCCGATGAGCGCTGAGATGGCCAAGGCGGTCACTTCCATTGAGTGAAACCAGTCCAGCTCTTTGCCCTTGTCCAGCATGATTTGCAGCGAGGCCACTGCCAGCACCAGCAAGGCCAAGCCCACCTTGTCGATAGGCAGTTTGCGCGTGGCCGTTTCTCGCTTATGAAAAATGGTCCAGGTAATGAAACCCGCCATCAGCCCCACAGGGATGTTGATGTAAAAAATCCAGCCCCAATGGGTGTGGTCGGTAATCCAGCCGCCCAAGAGCGGCCCCATCACCGGGGCCACCAGCGTGGTCATGGCCCACAGCGCCATGGCCATGCCCGCCATGGCCGGCGGGTAGCTGGACAGCAGCAGCGTCTGCGCCAGCGGCATCATGGGCCCGGCCACAAACCCCTGCGCGGCCCGCATGCCAATCAGCACTGGCATGTTGGGGGCCAGGCCACACAGCCAACTGGTCAGCACAAACAGCAGCACGCTGGCCACAAACAGGCGCACCTGCCCGAAGCGCTGCGATAGCCAGCCCGTAAGCGGCAAGGCAATCGCATTGGCCACGCCAAAGCTGGTAATCACCCAGGTGCCCTGGTTTGGGCTCACGCCCAAATCACCGGCAATGGCGGGTAAGGACACATTGGCAATCGACGAGTCCAACACGTTCATAAAAGTAGCCGCCGACAAAGCCAGCGTGCCCCAGGCGCGCGCTGCGCCTTG
>JBEGPS010000113.1:0-14734 GCA_041181325.1 Pseudomonadota bacterium | reverse complement strand
CGTGGGCAGATTCGGGGCGCGCTTCCCCTTTGTGCTAACGGTATTTTTTCCGGCGAAAACCAGCATTTTGAAAAAGTACCGTAGAAAGTACCGTGAAAATTCTGGTCTTCGGTGAAATGAACTGACACCTTGTGACACAACGAAAAACCCGCGCTCCAGCGAAGAAGGCGGGTTTTGGTGGTCCCAGACTTTTTCTGGGACGCAAATGTGGTGGTCGTAGGTGGATTTGAACCACCGACATCAGCATTATGAATGCTGCGCTCTAACCAGCTGAGCTATACGACCGAAAGACCGAGATTATAGCGAACTCTTGGGCGCTGTAAAACGGGTTGTTTATTGGTTGGTGAAATGGGCGGGGCGTTTGTTCATAAACGCGTCCATCCCTTCTTTTTGGTCTGCGGTAGCAAACAGGGCGTGGAACATGCGGCGCTCAAACATGATGCCGTCGGCCAGCGTGCCTTCAAACGAGCGGTTGACCGATTCTTTGGCGGCAATAGTGGCAATCTGCGAGAAGCTGCTGATCAGCAGCGCCGCGCCCAGGGCCTCGTCCATCAATTTGTCCAGCGGCACTACGCGGCTCACCAGCCCGGCGCGCTCGGCCTCGGTGGCGTCCATCATGCGGGCGGTCAGAGCCATATCCATGGCTTTGGATTTGCCGATGGCGCGTGGCAGGCGCTGTGTGCCACCGGCACCTGGAATCACGCCCAGCTTGATCTCGGGTTGGCCAAACTTCGCGTTGTCTGCGGCAATGATGAAGTCGCACATCATGGCCAGCTCGCAGCCGCCACCCAGCGCAAAGCCGCTCACGGCGGCAATCACCGGCTTGCGGATGCTACGAATGGTTTCCCAGTTGCGGGTGATGTAGTCGCCCTTGTAGACATCGGCAAAGGTGTAGCTGGCCATGGCCCCAATGTCGGCGCCTGCGGCAAAAGCTTTTTCGCTGCCGGTAATGACCATGCAGCCAATGGCGGTGTCTGCGTCAAAGCCTTTGAGCGCGTGGCCCAGTTCGTCCATTAGCTGGTTGTTCAGCGCATTGAGCTGCTTGGGGCGGTTCAGTGTGATGATGGCAACCTTGTCGCCTTCGATACGGGTGGTGATGCATTCGTAGTTCATGATGGGCACTCAGGTAAAAACGTGATCTCACACTATAGCGAAGAGGCATTGCACATGGCTGACCCCCACACGACTCCCCCCGCCGACACAGCAGCTTCTGCCCCCACCGTGGTGCTGGCCCACCACGGTGGCGTGGCGTTGCTCACCCTGAACCGCCCGGACGCGCTCAACAGCCTGACCCAGCAAATGCACCGAGAGCTGTGGGCTGCGCTGGACGAGGCACAGGCCAACCCCGCCATTCGCGCGCTGGTGATCACCGGTGCTGGGCGCGCGTTTTGCGCCGGGGCGGATTTAACGGGCTCCGATCTGGCCATTACCTCCGGCCCGCTGGGGCGGCCCGACCCGGGCGTGACCATCGACAAAAACTTCAACCCCACCACCCGCAAGCTGCAAAGCCTGCGCATGCCCACCGTCGCCGCCGTAAATGGCGTGGCCGCCGGGGCCGGGGTGTCGTTGGCGCTGGCATGCGACGTGACCATTGCCGCGCCCGGTGCCCGGTTTATTCAGGCGTTCAGCAAAATTGGCCTGATTCCCGATGCGGGTAGCAGTTGGTTTTTGCCCCAGCGTCTGGGGTTGGCCCGCGCCATGGCGCTAGCCATGACCGGCGACCCACTGGGCGCGCAGCAGGCCAAAGACTGGGGCCTGATTTGGGATGTGGCCGATGACAGCGTGGCGGCTGCGCTGGCCTATGCGCAGCGCCTGGCTGACATGCCCACATTGGCCTTGGTCGCTACGCGCCATCTACTGCGCGACGGCACCCAGCGCTCTTTGCATCAGCAGCTCGATGCGGAGCGCGACACCCAATCTGCGATGGGTAAAACCAACGACTACGTGGAGGGCGTGACCGCGTTCCGCGAAAAGCGGCCCGCCAAATTCACGGGCACTTAAATTGCCAGGGTGCGGCGCTGTTCTAACCTGGTCGTGTTTTACGCAGGCGCGCTGCCGTCTAGCCACAGGTTCACTGCAACGGCGTCTTTGGCCGCTAGCCGCACTGCCTGCGTGGCGGCGGGCAGCGTCAGCGGCAGGGTCATCAGGCGTTTGTCCCGCGCAATCAAGGCGTTGAGTTTTTTGACCTTGCCGGTGTACAGCGTGAGGTCGTCCAGCATCTGCATGCGCCACGGGCTTGGGTCGGAGCCGCTGGCGGTGGACACTGCAATCCACTCGTCACCCGCCGCAAACCCGGCCTTTTCGGCAGCCCCGCCGCGCAGCACCTGCTGAACAAACAGTCCGCCCGACTCTTTGACCCGCAGGCCCAGTTGCTGTGCCACTTGGTCGGGTTCGCGGTGTACTTGCACACCGTGTTTCTCCAATAACGCTGCCACGGGCAGCTCTTTGGTGCTGTGCACCCACAGGGCGATGTCTTTGGCAAAGCTGCGTCCACCCAGTTCTTGCAACACAGCCAGCAAGTCGGCCTCAGCCATGGGGCCGGCTTTGCAGCGGGTCCACAGGCCACGCATCACCGCGTCCAGCGTGGTGCGCCCTTCAGCGCGCAGCGTCAGGTCCAGGCACAGCGCCACTAGCGAGCCCTTGGTGTAGTAGCTCACGGTGGCGTTGGCGGTGTTTTCGTCCTGGCGGTAGTACTTTACCCAGGCGTCAAAGCTGGCCTGGGCCACGGTTTGCACCAGGCGACCGGGGGTCTGGTTCACTTGGTTGATGGTTTTGGTGAGCAGCTTGAGGTAGGTGGCGTTGTCAATTAGGTTGGCGCGGCGCAGCAGCAGGTCGTCGTAATAGCTGGTAAAGCCTTCAAAGAACCACAGCAGCTCGGTGTAGTTCTCGGCGCAGTAGTCGTAGCGCGCAAATTCGGCGGGGCGCAGGCGCTTGACGTTCCAGGTGTGAAAGTACTCGTGGCTGATTAGCCCCAGCAGTGTGGTGTAGCCCTCGGGCTGCCTGTGTGTGGTGGGCGCCAGCGTGACGCGCGGCTGGCGCGGCAGGTCTTTGCGGGTGCAGATCAGCGCGGTGGAGTTGCGATGCTCCAGCCCGCCATAGCCGTCATGCACAGCATTGAGCATGAACAGGTAGTTTTTAAACGGAATCTGGCTGTAGCCCACGTTGGTTGTGCGCAAGCTGCTATCTTTTTGAGAGCGACTGGCGGGCGCGTGCCAGAACGTCAGCTCGGCTTCCACAATGGCTTGGGTGTCTTTGAGCAGCTGTGCGCCGTCAAAACTGGGCGGCGCACCGGATACCACAAAGCGGTGGGGCACGCCGCAGGCGGTGAAGCTGCCGCTCCAGAATTCGCCCATCTCCACGGGGCAGTCCACCAGTTCGTCGTAGTTGGCCGCCAGGTAGCTGCCAAAGCCGCGCTTGTTGACTTTTAGGGGCTGCAGAGTAGTGGCTGCGCTCCATTCGGGGGCGGCTTCCACGGGCACCAGTTCCAAGCCATGGGGCTGGTCGTGCTGCTCGGGCACCTGCAGGCACAGGCTGGTGCCGTTGAAAAAGCCGCGCGTGGCGTCCAGCCAAGCGGTGCGAACCGAGTTGTCAAACGCATAGACCTGGTAGCGCAAGGTGAGTGGCGCGTCCGTAGCGCAGTCCACCTGCCAGCTGGCTTTGCCAAGCTGCTGCACGGTCAAGGCGCGCTCGCCTTGGTTGGCTTGCAGGTTTTGCAAGTTTTTGGCAAATTCGCGCACCAGGTAGCTGCCCGGAATCCACACCGGCAAGTCGAGGTGCTGCTGCGCGCTTGGGCGGGTGATGGTCAGTGTGATGTCAAACAGGTGGGCGTGCAGCTGGGCTGCTTCAACCCGGTAGTGGACAGCTGGAACAGCTTTGGCGGCAGTCTTTGCGGACGCAGCCTTCATGGTTTGGCTTCAGCCAACAGTTTTTCGACTTGCTTGGCGTCTACCGCACCGGGCACGCGGGTGCCGTTCACAAACAGCAGTGTGGGGGTGCCGTTGATCTTGTGGGTTTTGCCCAACTCCACGTTGCGCGTCAAAGCTGAGGTGTCGCACATGGCTGCGGCAGGTGCAGGGGCCTGGTCACGCACCATCCAGTCTTGCCAGGCTTGGCCTTTGTCTTTGGCGCACCAGATAGCCTTGGACTTTTCAGCTGAATCGGGGCCGAGGATGGGGTACAAAAACATGTGGATGGTGACGTTGTCAATCTTTTGCAGGTCGCGCTCAAAGCGCTTGCAGTAGCCGCAGTTGGGGTCTTCAAACACGGCTAGCTTACGTTGGCCGTTGCCACGCACGATGGTGAAGGCGTCTTTGAGCGGAAGCGAATCAAACTTGATGGCAGTGAGCTTTCCCACCCGCTCTTCTGTCAGGTTGCGGCGCGTGCGGGTGTCGATGATTTCGCCTTGCACGAGGTAGTTGCCTTGGGCATCGGAGTAATAAATTTCGGTGCCGTTCACCCGGACCTCGAACAAGCCGGGGACGGCAGTTTTGGTCACTTCGTCAATGGCTTTGAGCTGGGGCAGGCGTTGCGCAATATTTTTGCGAATGACGGCTTCGTCAGCCAGTGCGGCGAAAGCCAGGCATGCCAAGCCACTGAGGCTAAGTGCGCGCAAAGTGGCACGTATCGAAAAACCATTGGTAAAGAGTAATGTCATGGGGAAGGTGTTCCAAAAGAAGAGGGTGCCGCCGTACCCATGGCACGCCGAGCAATCCATTGTTTGAGTACTCCGCTGCGCTCAAAACCGTTCATGCCCCAGTTGCGCAAGGTTTGCAGCGCGGGGTGGGTGTGGTTAAACAGGCGCTGAAGCGCATCGCCCGCGTTGCCCACCATCTGTAAATCGGCCTTGCGGGCACGCTCGTAGGCGCGAAGTAGGCGCATGTCGCCCACGCTGCGCCAATAGGTGCGGCTATCAAGTACGCGCACCAGTTCGGCCACATCGCCCAGGCCCAGGTTCAGGCCTTGGCCCGCCAAGGGATGCACGTTGTGGGCGGCATCTCCGGCCAGTACCCAAGCGCTTTGCCTGCCTGCTATGGTTGCAGTGCCGCACCAGCGTTGGGCTTGGGCCTGCTGCAGCGGCCACACATTGCGCTCGCTCGTCAACGTCAAAGCGCCCAGCGCGTTGTGGCTGGCGGCTTCAAGTTCCTGGCAGAAGGCAGTGGCGTCGAGTTGTTGCAAGGTAGTGGCCCGTTCAGGACTGGCTGACCACACCAGCGCGCACAAGTTCCCTTTTTCACCGTCCAAAGGCAGTAAAGCCGTAATTTCGCCGCCGCTAAACCACTGCCGCGCCACTTGCTGGTGGCCCTGCGCGCATTGCACCCGGGCGGCCAGCGCCCATTGGCGGTAGGGGTGGGCGTCAAATTCCACGCCAAATTCGGCGCGCGTAGCGCTGTGGCGGCCTTCGCACACCACGGTCAGGGCAGCGCTTTGGGGCGTATCGACTATTTCAATGAGAGGCTGGAACTTCACAGCCTCGGCTAGCTGCGTTTCCAGGGTGGGCACATCCACGATCCAGTTGAGCGCTGGCACCCCTTGTTCAGCGGCAGAAAACTGCACCTGCCCTCCATCGTCGCCCATTACCTGCATACCCAAGACCGGTGTGGCATGCATGGCGTCGGGCCAACAACGCACTGCTTCAAGCAGGTCTTTGGAGGGTTGGTTTAGCGCATAAGCACGCACGTCGCTGTGCCCGTGCAAGGCAGCGTTTTGAGGTGGTGTCGTGAGGGCGACGCGCAGGCGTTTGCTGGCGAGTTGAAGGGCCAGCGTGCGACCAACAATGCCGGCGCCGCGAATACAAATGTCGTAGGGTCTTGCCATGTGTCGATTGTAGGAGGGGCACCCAATCACGTTCGGCTTGCGGTCTCTATTTGCTTTCAAGGCGGTGTAAGCGCGGCTGTTGCGCTATGTGTGTTGACGCACTGAGTGCGGCGGCTCGCATCGATAGCATGGCATTAGCTGGCCAATTTGGGCAACCACATTAAAGTTCACGCAACTGCGTTCCTGTGGATTGGCGATCAATCAGGGATGTAAATATGGATGCCAAGGCAGTTGTGCGCGCGGATTTTAGAAGTGACATCAATGGACTAAGGGCCTGGGCAGTGGCCGCCGTCGTTTTTTACCATTTTGGTGTTTGGGGATTTGGTGGAGGTTTCGTAGGCGTTGACGTGTTTTTCGTCATCTCCGGCATGTTGATGACTGGCATCGTGGTGTCAGGTCTGGAGACCGGGCGTTTTTCAATCTTGGGCTTTTACATGGCCCGTGGACGACGAATCGTGCCGGCGCTCGTGTTTCTTTGCGCGGTGCTACTAGCAGTGGGGTGGTGGCTATTGCCCCCTGCCGATTACGAAGGACTGGGGACCCAAACCATTTTTAGTGTCGCGTTTCTGTCAAACGTTAAGTTTTGGCTGGAGGCTGGTTATTTTGACGCCAGTTCGCACGAAAAGTGGCTACTTCACACGTGGTCGTTGGCTGTGGAGTGGCAGTTTTACCTGTTACTCCCACTGGCACTTTCGATTTTGTGGAAGCTGCGCCCTGGCAGAGGTGCCGTGGTGGTTGCGGTCATCGTCGGGGCAATTGTTTCGTTGGTTTTGTCGGCTGCGCTCACCCCCATGCGACCCTCTGGCAGTTTTTTCATGTTGCCCACGCGGGCTTGGGAGATGTGGGGCGGCAGTCTGGCGTACTTCATGGCAGGGCGCATAAAAATATCCAAGCTGCAAAAGCAATGCCTAGAAATTGCAGGCTTTGCCATCATTGTGGCCAGCATAGGGGTTTTCGATGTGTCCAACGTCTGGCCTGGTACGCTGGCTATCTGGCCTGTGCTGGGTGCCATGCTGATTCTGCTTGCGGCCAGAAGCAAGTCACCATTTACCGCTAATTCAGTCGCCCAGTGGCTCGGAACCCGGTCTTATTCGATCTATCTCTGGCATTGGCCGGTGGTTGTTGCGTTGCGGTATGCAGAAAAATTCGATCTTCCATCCGCAGTGGCAGCGGGCTTGGCCATCACCTGTTTGCTGGGGCACCTCTCTTACCGCTGGGTAGAGGTGACGTGTCGCCAAGGATTGACTGTAATGAGGCCGTCTAAGGCTGCGGCATTGCTGGTGGGTATCAGTGTCACGGTGGCAGCTTTGGGTGGGATAGTCGCTTGGCAAAAGGGCTTCCCCGGTCGATTGCCTGGTGCATTGGGTGTTGTGAGCGAAGAGACTTTCAACTCCAATCCCCGAAAAGGCCCGTGTCACCCCAGTTTTGGAGTGGAGTCGCCATCCTGCACCTATGGCAATGGCCCCTTGGCGGCCATCATGCTGGGTGACAGCCACGGCGATGCCCTTGTCACTGCGTTGGCGCAAGCCACGCAGCAACGGGGTAGCACCATGCAGTGGACTTACAGCGCGTGCCCTACATTGGCCGGCGTACACAACATGCAGGTAAGCCGAAATCAATGTAGCGCGTTTGTTGACTGGGCGTTCCAGCGACTGCAGTCCGTACCCGCAGATGTTCCAGTGATCGTGGTCAATCGGCATGCCAAATATGCACTGGGAAATAATGAAGATTCGGTTGTAGCAAAGGCTCCTTGGGTGTTCTTCACGCGGCCTTACAAAACCCCTGAACCAGCGTTCATCCAGGAATATGCCCAGCACCTTGCCGATACCGCCTGCATGCTTGCGAAAAATCACAGGGTCTATTTGGTTCGTCCGATTCCGGAAATGGGCGTTAATGTTCCCAGTACAGCAAGGGCTATGGTGTGGGGCATTAAGAAGGAAGTAACCGTCAGTCTTGAGGACTATCACGCCCGTAACGATTTTGCTTGGGCAGCCCAAGACCTTGCGCAGGCCCAATGCGGCGTGCAAATTCTCGACCCATTGCCTTACCTTTGCTGGGATGGTGTTTGCCATGGCGCAAAAGAGGGTCGCCCGCTGTATTACGACGACAACCACTTGAGTGAGTTCGGCAACAAGCTTCTTGTTCCCATGTTTGAACGGGTTCTGCAAAAAAATCCGTAGTTAGTGCCAACTAGGCACTCCGACGACACTTCAATGAAACCAGGAAAGTAGTAAAGCACACCACTGTGCATCAAGTGGCGTGCCTATAAGTACAATTGGCACCAGTTTCCCCTAGGCAAAACGAGAATAAAACACTCGCAAATTCGACACGCAAGCGGTCGAAGTTTTGATTTGCCGGCCGGTCTCGCATGGTGCGAGGTCGCCGCCTCCAGTACGCCCCCGTTGGGGGTGGTGGTGCAAAAAAGGGGTTGATTCCAAAGGAATTTTCATGAGTTTGAAGTGCGGCATTGTTGGCTTGCCCAACGTCGGTAAAAGTACCTTGTTCAACGCTTTGACAAAGGCTGGCATCGCTGCCGAGAACTACCCCTTTTGCACTATCGAGCCCAATGTGGGCATTGTCGAGGTGCCCGACCCCCGCATGGCCCAGTTGGCCAAAATAGTGGTCCCTGAGCGCATGGTGCCAGCTGTGGTGGAGTTTGTGGACATTGCTGGTTTGGTAGCAGGCGCATCGACTGGTGAGGGCTTGGGCAACAAATTTTTGGCCCACATCCGCGAGACCGACGCCACCATCAACGTGGTGCGCTGCTTTGAAGACGACAACGTGATCCACGTGGCCGGCAAGGTCGACCCGATTGCTGACATTGAAGTCATTCAAACCGAGCTTTGCCTGGCCGATTTGGCTGCCGTAGAAAAAGCCCTACACCGAGTAACTAAGACGGCGCGTTCAGGCGATAAAGAGTCCATCAAACTCGTGGCTATTCTGGAAAAATGCCAGGCCGCGCTCAATGAAGCCAAGCCAGTGCGTGCGCTGGACTTCAGCAAAGAAGAGCAGCCCCTGCTGCAACAGTTTTTCCTGATTACTGCCAAGCCCGCCATGTTTGTGGCCAACGTGTCTGAAGACGGCTTTGAGAACAACCCGCTACTGGACCGCCTGACTGCCTTTGCCAACGCCCAAAAAGCCCCCGTGGTGGCAATTTGCGCCAAGCTGGAAGCCGAAATGTCGGAGATGAGCGACGAAGACCGCCAAATGTTCCTCGAAGAGCTGGGCCAGTCCGAGCCGGGCCTGAACCGCCTGATTCGCTCAGCCTACACGCTGCTTGGCTTGCAAACCTACTTCACCGCCGGCGTGAAAGAGGTGCGCGCTTGGACCATCCATGTGGGCGACACTGGCCCTCAGGCTGCAGGTGTAATTCACACCGACTTCGAAAAAGGTTACATCCGTGCACAGACCATCGCGTTTGACGACTTTATCGCCTTCAAAGGCGAGCAGGGCGCCAAAGACGCGGGCAAGATGCGTGCCGAAGGCAAAGACTATGTCGTTAAAGATGGCGACGTGATGAATTTCCTGTTTAGCTCTTAAGACAACCCGCACAACCCGCCTGGCTCGGACCCGGTCTTGCGGCAGGTGGGTTTTGCTGTTAGTTTTATATATGCTTTAATGTTCTGACCCACGTGGGATGTGCGTAATCAGCTATAAAAATAATAGCAGTATTGATTTAACCCCAGAACTTGTACAGGCCAGAAAACGCTACCGTCAGCACAATATAGCGCGCAAGCTTGCCCACTGCCATGTAAGCCACACATTGCCAAAACGGCAGTTTGAGCCACCCTGCCACTGCGCACAACGGATCGCCCACTACGGGCAGCCAGGCCAGCAGGCAGGCCTTGGGCCCTAGGCGTTCCAGCCAGCCCAGCACCTTGGTGTGGTGCTTGGAATGGCTGTATTTGTTGCGCACCTTGTGGGCTCCAAACCCTAGCCACCAGTCCACCGCACCGCCCAGCGTGTTGCCGGCTGTGGCCACACCAATGACTTGCCAATACAGCTCCGGGCTGAGTTGGATAAGGCCGAACACCACCGGCTCTGACCCGAGTGGCAACAAAGTAGCTGAAATAAATGACACCAAAAACACCGTGCTAAGGCCGTATTGCGGCAATGCGAGCAGGGCGAGCAGTTGATCAATCCAAAGTGGCATAGTTTGCAGTGTAGGCCCGCGCTGTGCATCACACTGCGGGCCACTCTGTAGCCCATTTTAATTGCTGAAATTTTGGGCAGTTAGAATCAGGGCCGCCGCAGAATCTAACCGGCACACCTCTTCAGATTCCTCCTCGGTTAAATCCGTTTTCAGCACTTATCCATGCACATCGGCCAGTTCGCTTTGGCGAATCCCTTGTTTGTTGCGCCCATGGCAGGGGTGACAGACCGTCCCTTTCGCCAGCTGTGCAAGACACTGGGCGCTGGCTATGCCGTGAGCGAAATGGTCACTTCCCGGCGTGACCTGTGGAACACCTTGAAGACATCGCGCCGGGCCAACCACGAGGGCGAGCCGGGTCCGATTGCGGTGCAAATTGCCGGCACCGAGGCGCAGATGATGGCTGACGCTGCCGTGTTCAACATCGACCGGGGCGCGCAAATCATCGACATCAACATGGGTTGCCCGGCCAAAAAGGTGTGCAACAAATGGGCGGGCTCTGCGCTGATGCAGGACGAAGCCTTGGCCATCGAAATCGTGCAGGCCGTTGTGAAGGCTTGCGCGCCGCGCAACGTGCCTGTCACGCTGAAGATGCGTACCGGCTGGTGCCAGGCCGAGAAAAATGCCGTGGTCTTGGCCCGCGCCGCCGAAGCTGCTGGCGTACAGATGGTCACCGTGCACGGTCGCACCCGCGAGCAGGGCTACAAAGGCCATGCCGAATACGACACCATTGCCGCCGTGAAAGTCGCGCTGTCTATTCCGGTAGTGGCCAATGGCGACATCACCACGCCTGAGGGTGCCCGCGACGTATTGGCCGCCACTGGGGCTGATGCGGTGATGATTGGCCGCGCAGCCCAAGGCAGGCCGTGGATATTCCGCGAAATTGCCCATTTTTTGGCCACTGGCACCCACTTGGCACCGCCATTGGTGAGCGAAGTGAAGCGCTTGCTGGTGGACCATCTGCACGACCACTACAGCTTGTATGACGAGTTCATTGGCGTGCGCTCTGCCCGCAAGCATATTGGCTGGTACGTGCGGGCATTGCCCGGCGGCGAAGACTTTCGTGCGCGGATGAACTTGCTCGAAGACAGCGTGGCCCAAGTGGCCGCAGTAGAACAATTTTTTGACACATTGAACGAGACGATGGACCGCATACCCGCATCCACAGGGGATGCTGCAGTCGTCGCAGAGGAGACGGAAATGAACAATACCCAGAGCACCACCCCGGAGTGGGCGGCATGAGCAAGCAGCACATAGAAGACAGCGTGCGCAACAGCCTAGAAGGCTACTTTAAAGACCTGCACGGCACCGAGCCCAATGGCATGCACGACATGATGGTGCGCGTGGTCGAAAAACCGCTGCTGGAAGTGGTGATGGCCCAGGCCGACCATAACCAAAGCAAGGCCGCCCAGTGGCTCGGCCTGAACCGCAACACCCTGCGCAAGAAGCTGTTGGAACACAAGCTCATCGACTAACTTCTTGACGAATGGGCTGGCCTTGGGCCGCTCGGTTTTATCGCCACTCCGATTTTTGACTTTACTTACTCTCGCACTATGAACGCAACCCAAGCCGCTCCCCAAACTGCGCTTTTGTCGGTGTCCGACAAAACCGGCATCGTTGAACTCGCCCAGGCCCTGCACGCCCAAGGCGTCAAGCTCTTGTCCACTGGCGGCACCGCCAAATTGCTGGCCGAAAAAGGATTGAGCGTGACCGAAGTGGCCGAGATGACCGGCTTCCCCGAAATGCTGGACGGCCGTGTCAAAACCCTGCACCCCCGTGTACATGGCGGCCTGCTAGCGCGCCGCGACTTCCCCGCGCACATGGCTGCTCTGAAAGAACACGACATCAACACCATTGACTTCCTCGTCGTGAATCTGTATCCGTTTGAAGCCACTGTGGCCAAGGCCGGCTGCACGCTGGAAGACGCAATTGAGAACATCGACATCGGCGGCCCCGCCATGGTACGCAGCGCGGCCAAGAACTGGAAAGACGTGGCGGTGCTGACCGACGCAGCCCAATACACCACCGTGATTGCCGAGCTGAAGGCCAATGGCAAAGTGAGCGACAAGACCAAGCTGGGCCTGTCGATTGCCGCGTTCAACCGCATCAGCCAGTACGACGGTGCGATCAGCGACTACCTGTCGGCCATTCAGATTGGTGACGACGTACCCGCAGGCGACAAGGCCCCCATGCTGGAGCTGTTCCCCGGCCAAAGCAATGGCCGTTTCGTCAAAGTGCAAGACTTGCGCTACGGCGAAAACAGCCACCAGCAAGCCGCGCTGTACCGCGACCTGTTCCCCGCGCCCGGTTCATTGGTAACCGCCAAGCAGTTGCAAGGCAAAGAACTCAGCTACAACAACATCGCTGACGCCGACGCCGCGTGGGAATGTGTGAAGAGCTTCAACACACCGGCATGTGTGATCGTCAAGCACGCCAACCCCTGTGGCGTGGCCGTGGGTGCCAACGCGCTAGAGGCTTACACCAAGGCCTTTCAGACCGACCCCACCAGCGCATTCGGCGGCATCATTGCCCTGAACACCGAGCTGGACGAGGCGGGTGCGCAGCAAATCTCCAAGCAGTTCGTGGAAGTGCTGATGGCCCCCAGCTTCACGCCCGCGGCGCTGGAAGTGTTCAAGACCAAGGTAAATGTGCGAATCTTGCAAATCGACTTGCCAGCGCCCCTGGGCTCGGCATCCGTCGGCGGCTCTGCCGCTTGGGCGCAAGGCCGCAACGCAGTGGACATGAAGCGCATCGGCTCCGGCATCCTGCTGCAAACCGCAGACAACCACGAGCTGGCCTTGACTGACCTGAAAGTGGTGACCACCAGGCAGCCCACCGCTGAAGAACTGAACGACCTGCTGTTCGCCTGGACCGTGGCCAAGTACGTCAAGTCCAACGCCATCGTGTTCTGCAAAGGCGGCATGACCATGGGCGTGGGCGCAGGCCAGATGAGCCGCTTGGACTCGGCCCGCATTGCGAGCATCAAAGCCGGCCACGCCAACCTGTCACTGGCCGGTACCGTGGTGGCCAGCGACGCGTTCTTCCCGTTCCGCGACGGCTTGGATGTGGTGGTGGACCAAGGCGCGACCTGCATCATCCAACCCGGTGGCTCCATGCGCGACCAGGAAGTGATCGACGCTGCCAACGAGCGCGGCGTGTCCATGGTGTTCAGCGGCGTGCGCCACTTCCGCCACTAAGCTCTGGGTTTTCCAGGCAGCAAAAAGCCACCCTAAGGTGGCTTTTTTTATGCCAAATCGACCTGTAGCGCCCGTGGAATATGCGTAAGCAGCTATTATTTCAATAGCAATTTAAACACTTCACCCGCAGCAGCCACGGTCTCCGCAATGTCGGCTTCGGTGTGGGCTGCGCTCACAAAGCCGGCTTCGTACAGCGCCGGGGCGATATAGACGCCGCGGTCCAGCAGGCCGTGGAACAGGGTGTTGAAGCGGGTATTGTCAGTGGTCATCACCTTGGCGTAGTTTTGCGGCAGGGTTTTGAACAAAAAGAAGCCGAACATGCCACCTTCGCTGTCGCCGCAGAAATCCACGCCTGCTTTGTCGGCCTCAGCTTGCAGGCCGCTCAGCAGGAGTTGTGTTTTGCGGCCCAGGTCTTCGTAAAAACCGGGTTTGCCGATTTCATGCAGTGTGGCCAAGCCGCAAGCGGTAGCCACCGGGTTGCCGGACAAGGTGCCCGCCTGGTACACCGGCCCCAGGGGAGCAAGCAGTTCCATCACGGCGCGTTTGCCGCCAAAGGCCGCCAGCGGCATGCCGCCACCAATGACCTTGCCCAGCACCGTCATGTCGGGTGCAAAGCCGGGGATGGACTGGGCATACACGCTTTGCGCGCTGCCACGGGCCACGCGCAGGCCGGTCATTACTTCGTCAAATACCAACAGCGCGCCGTATTCGGTGCACAGCTCGCGGCAGCGCTTCATGAAAGGCACCGACGCGCGCACAAAGTTCATGTTGCCGGCAATCGGCTCGATCATCACGCAAGCCAGCTCTTTGCCGTGCAGCGCAAAGGCTTCGTCCAACTGCTGCACGTTGTTGTACTCCAGCACCAGCGTGTGCTGCACCACTTCAGCAGGCACACCGGCACTGGTGGGGTTGCCAAAGGTCGCCAAACCTGAACCGGCTTTGACCAATAGCGCGTCGGCATGGCCGTGATAGCAGCCTTCAAATTTCAAAATCTTGCTGCGGCCCGTAGCGCCGCGAGCCAAGCGCAGAGTGCTCATGCAGGCTTCTGTGCCGCTACTGACCAGGCGCACCATGTCCATGCTGGGCACGCGCTCCAGAATGGCCTCCGCCAACGCCACTTCGCGCTCGGTGGGCGCGCCGAACGAGAAGCCGTCCAACGCTGCCTTCTGCACAGCTTCAAGTACTGCGGGGTGGCCGTGGCCCAGGATCATGGGACCCCAAGAGCCTATGTAATCAATATGGCGCTTGCCGTTGGCGTCCCAAAAGTAGGCACCTTGGGCACGCTGCACAAAGCGGGGTGTACCGCCCACTGCCTTGAAGGCACGTACCGGTGAGTTGACGCCGCCTGGTATGACTTGTTTTGCGCGGTCGAAGAGTTGTTGATTGCGGTCCATGGCTTTGAGCTTGTTGCTTCTAGTGGCGAGTGTCGTTGGGGGAAATTTCAAAGGAAGATTCTTGCGCTTCCTCGGCGTCGTCTTCATCGTCACCTTCGGGGTGGGCCCAGAACAGGCGGTCAGGCAACACGTTGCCCATACCGGGCCGAAAACCGTTGTCCAGGCAGCGGTCCAGGTAG
>JBEGPS010000112.1:0-3650 GCA_041181325.1 Pseudomonadota bacterium | reverse complement strand
CAGGGTTTAAACCGCCGGATCGCGCATTTCCCAGCGAATGGCATCAATCTGTTTGAGCACTTCGGGCGACAGCATGGTGCCCCAGGCGTTCAGGTTTTCGTCCAGCTGCGCCACCGATGTCACCCCAATGATGGTGCTGGCCACCTGCCATTTGGTATAGCAAAACGCCAAGGCAAACTGAGCTGGTGTCATACCGTTGTCGCGCGCCAAGGTGTTATAGCGGATGGCTGCATCCAGCGCGTCTTTGCGGCCCCAGCGCTGCTTACGCACTGACTCATATTTGGCAATGCGACCTTCCTTGGGCGCATCGGGCCCTTCCACGCCACTCACATCGTATTTGCCGGTGAGCAGGCCAAACGCCAATGGCGAATACGCCAGCAGGGACACGCCCAGGCGATCCATGGTTTCGTCCAGCCCGTTTTCTAGCCCACGGCTGACCAAGTTGTAGACGTTTTGCACCGTGGCCGCGCGCGGCAGGTTGTGTTGCTCAGCCAGGCGCACAAACTCGTGCACGCCGTACGGCGTCTCGTTACTCAAACCAATAGCGCGCACTTTGCCCGCTTTCACCAACGTGCCCAAGGCTTCGAGTTGCGTGTGCATGCTGGTCAGCGTCGGATTGTTCTTGCTGGGGTCGTAGTACATGCCGCCGAACATGGGTACGTTGCGCGTGGGCCAGTGAATTTGGTAGAGGTCGATGACGTCGGTTTTAAGGCGCTTCAAGCTTCCTTCGCAGGCACCGATGATGTCGGCAGAAGTCAGGTCGCTGCTACCGCCACGCACCCAAGGCATGCCGCGCGAGGGGCCGGCCACTTTGGTGGCGATCACCAGTTTTTGGCGTGCTGCAGGGTTCTTTTCCAGCCAGTTACCGATGATTTTTTCGGTGGCGTTGAAGGTCTCGGCGCGCGGGGGCACGGCGTACATCTCGGCGGTGTCGATGAAATTCACACCGCGCTCCAGCGAATGGCTGAGGATGGTGTGCGCGGTCGCCTCGTCCACCTGCTCACCAAAGGTCATGGTGCCCAGGCAGATGGGGGTAACGGAGAGGTCGCTTTGTCCAAGGGTGATTTTTTTCATAGGATGCAGTTTAAAGTTTCAGGTATCTTTTCGCTGTACGCGGGCTTCTTCTTGCAGGCGCAGTATGCGGCGCTGCACCTTGCCGGTAGTGGTCATGGGCAGTGCATCGACAAATTCGATCTCTTTGGGGTACTCATACGGCGCCAGCAGGCCCTTCACATGGGCTTGCAGTTCTGCCGTCAATTTGGCATGAAATTGGGCTTTAGCGCCCGTATCACTTGCGTAAGCAGCTACAAAATCAGGAGCAATCACCACGTAGGCCTTGACCAGTGCACCGCGCTCAGGGTCGGGCTTGGGTACCACGGCGGCGTTGGCCACGGCCGGGTGTTTGACCAGGCAGTTTTCAATCTCGCCTGGGCCAATGCGGTAGCCCGCTGACTTGAACACGTCGTCCGAGCGGCCCTGGTACCAAAGATAGCCATCGGCATCGCGGACGGCCAAGTCTCCAGTGCGGCACCAGTCGCCCGTAAATTTACCGGCCGTGGCAGCCTCGTTTTTCCAGTAGCCCAAAAAGAAAATCGGATCAGGGTGCCCGCGCACGTCAAAACGGTTCAGCGCCACATCGCCAGGCTCGCCCACGGGGCATTCAACTCCCGCCTCGTCAATGACTGCCACACGGTGGCCCGGGTAGCCCATGCCCATACTGCCGGGCTTGGAGGGCCACAGTGCGTTGCAGTTGCCCACGATGTAGTTGATCTCGGTCTGGCCGAACATTTCGTTGGGCCGCACACCCAGTTGCTGCTCGCAGTAGCCAAACACAGCATCGCCCACCGCTTCGCCAGCGCTCATGATGGCGTCCAGCTTCAGGTTGAACTGTTGGCGTACGGTCTGCTTTCTATTGCCTGGGTAAGCCTTCATCATGGCTTTGAGGGCCGTGGGAAACAAAAAGGTGTGGGTCACGCCGCATGCGCCCATGAGTTCCAGCGCGGTTTGCGGGCTAAAGCGACCGTTGTAGGCCACGATGGCGCGTCCAAAATACAGCGTGGGCAGCAGCGCATCCATCAGCCCGCCGGTCCAGGCCCAGTCTGCAGGGGACCAAAACACGGCTTCCGAGCTGGCGTTGTTTTTGCCATCAAACCCAAACCAGTTTTGGCTGCACACAAACCCGGTCAGGTTGCCGATCAGCGCGCGGTGCGGAATCAGAGCACCTTTGGGGTTGCCAGTGGTGCCGCTGGTGTAAATCAGCACAGCAGCTTCGTCGGCCAAGGTGTCCACGGACTCAAACGCGCTGGGCTCTTGGGACAAGGCCACATCCAGATTCAGGTCCGCCTGGTTCAGCGTGGAGTCTATTGCGCCCACACCAATCACCGTGCGCAGCGCCGGGCAATTGCCTCGCGCGGACTGCAAGCCTTCCAACGATGCAGCATCGCAAATAGCCACCACGGCTTCGCTGTCAAGCAGGCGGTATTCCAGCGCATCGGGGCCGAACAGCATGGACAGCGGCATGGCCACCGCGCCCATTTGCAACACCGCAATGTAGGCCACCGCCGTCTCAAAGCACTGCGGCATCACAATGCCCACCCGGTCGCCGCGCTGCACGCCCAGCACGGTGAGCACGTTGGACAAGCGGTTAGCCTGTGCTTGCAGCTCAGAATAAGTATAAATACGGCCTGCAGAGCCCGTGGAATATGCGTAGATAGCTACTTTTTTTGTAGCATCTGCCTTGGCGGCCCAGCGCTGGCTGCAGACCTGAGCCATGTTGAAGTGCTGCGGTACCTCCCACCCAAAGCTTTGGTGCAGCCGGGCATAGGCACTTTTGTCGCTGGCTTGACTGACGGGCACGGGGTGTCTCCTTATGATTGGGCAAATGTACCAAGTCAGAAGAATTTCCCGCAGCGAGTTTGTCCCTATACGCAACCTGCAGTACCACGTGCAAATCTGGGGCGAACCTGCCCCCGGCAAAATACCGTTGGTGATGGTGCACGGTTGGATGGACGTGGCAGCAAGTTACCAGTTTGTCGTTGACGCTTTTGCCCAAGACCACTATGTGATCGCACCCGACTGGCGCGGTTATGGTCAAACCGAGTCGGGTGGTGTCGACAACTACTGGTTCCCCGACTATTTGGCCGACCTGGAGTTTTTGCTGGACCACTACGCGCCCGACCAACAGGTGAATCTGGTGGGCCACAGCATGGGCGGCAATGTGGTGATGCTGTACGCCGGGGTGCGCCCCGAGCGCATTCGCCGTCTGGTGAATCTGGAAGGCTTTGGCATGCCCGCCACCGTGCCCGCCCAAGCGCCGGGACGCTACGCCAAGTGGATGGATGAGCTGAAAAAACTGCACCAGGGCGAGATGGACCTCAGGGCCTACGACACCGCCGACGGCGTGGCCCGCCGTCTGATGAAAACCAACCCCCGCCTGCCCCAGGACAAAGCCGACTGGCTGGCCCGCCACTGGGCCCACCAAAAGGCCGATGGCAAATGGCACATTCTGGGCGCACCGGCGCACAAAATATCCAACGCCCAGCTCTACCGCGTGGAAGAAGTGAACGCGCTGTACCAGCGCATCAGCATGCCGGTGCTGGCGGTAGAGGCATCAGACAACAGCCTGGACTTCTGGTGGAAAGGGGCCTACA
>JBEGPS010000111.1:0-4834 GCA_041181325.1 Pseudomonadota bacterium | reverse complement strand
GATGCCTGCTGACCAGTTCAAAGGCGCATTCAGCACCATGGCCACCGACTTCAACCTCATGGTGTCAGCGCAGTCAGCCCTGAATGCCCGTTTGGTGGAGCTTATGGGGCTTTATGTCAAAGGCGACTTCGCACAACGCATGCAGGCGCTACCCGGAGAAAAGCGCAAAATTACCGATGCAGCTGAGCGTACCCGCGAGCAATTGATGGCCGCCGACGTAGCCGCTCGCTACAACGCCGGCGTAAAAGCCGCGCTGGACAACGTAAACCTACCCGTGCGCATTGCGGCAGACGATGGCACTGTTGTCTACATCAACCATGCCTTGCGCCACACGCTCAAAAAATACGAGGCAGGTTTTAAAAAACAAATTCCTGGTTTTGACCCCGACAAGGTTCTCAATGGCAATTTGGGTATGTTTTACGCTGACCCAAACACGGCGCTGTCGCGTCTGCGCAATTTGTCCGGCACTGCGCAATCACGTCTGGAGCTCGGAGGTCGTATGTACGACCTAACCACTACAGCGGTCATTACGGACGCGGGGGAGCGCATGGGAACCATCGGTCAATGGCTGGACGTAACCGACCAACTGGCCGCAGAAATAGAAGTGAACGCACTTGTGCAAGCCGCCGCTCAAGGTGATTTCAGCCAGCGTCTATCGTCTGACGGACGTACGGGATTTTTTGCCAATTTGGCTACCGGTATGAACACAGTTATGGCCACCAGCGAGCAAGGCTTAATGGACGTGGCTGAGCTACTCGCCTCATTTGCCGAGGGCGACCTTACGCACCGAATTGAGCGTGACTACTTGGGCTTGTTTGGCCGCGTCAAAGACAGCGCCAACACTACTGCCGAAAACTTGACCCATGTGTTGGGCGATATGCTTGCCGCAGCAAATGCATTGACTGGAGCGGCAAACCAGGTAAGCGCCACCGCCCATTCGCTATCACAAGCCGCCAGCGAACAGGCCGCTAGCGTAGAAGAAACCAGTGTAACCATGGAAACTATGTCGGCCTCCATCAGTCAAAACAGCGACAACGCTCGCGTCACCGACGGCATGGCCACCCAAACCAGTAAAGAAGCCGTCGAGGGCGGTAAGGCGGTTAACAATACCGTAGCGGCCATGAAGCAAATTGCTGCCAAGATCGGCATTGTGGACGACATCGCCTACCAAACCAACCTGCTAGCTCTGAACGCCGCCATTGAAGCGGCGCGCGCCGGCGAGCACGGCAAAGGCTTTGCCGTGGTGGCGGCCGAAGTGCGCAAGCTGGCCGAGCGAAGTCAGGAAGCCGCTAGAGAAATTGGCGATTTAGCAGGCAACAGCGTCTCTACTGCTGAGCATGCAGGCAAGCTGTTAAACCAAATTGTTCCCAGCATTCAAAGGACCAGCGAACTGGTACAAAAAATTGCGTGTGCTAGCAGCGAGCAAAGCGAGTCTGTAGTGCAAATTGGGGGGGCCATGGGCCAACTCACCCGTGCTACGCAGCAAAACGCAGCGGCTTCGGAAGAACTCGCTGCGACCAGCGAAGACCTCTCCGCCCAGGCGCAACAGTTGCAACAGAGCATTGCCTTTTTCAAAACTGGCAAATTGCTTGCTTACAGTCCAAGCAGCGCAGTGGCGAGTAGCGCAATACGTACTGTGGGTTCGCGCCTTACCCGCCGTACTGGTGACGCTACGTTCAAGCCGTATTAGTGCTTGTTCGTCTTGGCATGTTTGTCGTCGACCAGTGCTGCCTCTAAGCGATCGCAAAGCGTGCTTAGTATTTTGATGCGGGCGTAATTTTTGTCATTGGCTTCCACCAAAGTCCAAGGTACTTCGCCCGTGCTGGTGCGCTGCACCATATCGCAAATAGCCTGCTGGTAAGCGTCCCATTTTTTTCGATTGCGCCAGTCTTCTTGGGTAATTTTGAAGCGCTTGAATGACACCTGCTCGCGCTCTTTGAAGCGCAAGAGCTGCTCCTCTTGGCTGATTTGCAGCCAAAACTTGACAACAATGACGCCCGCATCGACCAACTCATGCTCAAAGTCATTGATTTCGCTGTAGGCGCGCTGCCAGTCTTTGGGGGCACAAAACCCTTCTATGCGTTCTACTAAAACGC
Organism: Pseudomonadota bacterium; assembly: GCA_041181325.1. GTDB lineage: Bacteria > Pseudomonadota > Gammaproteobacteria > Burkholderiales > Burkholderiaceae_C > Allorhodoferax. Next base: position 2,738 of record JBEGPS010000111.1, on the reverse strand, counting down.
GACCATACCAAGTGCGGTCAAAAATGGCCACATGCCCTTTGCGCGGCAGATGCCGCCAAAATCGCCATAAATACGGTTGCGCACGCTCTTCCTCTGTGGGCGCTGCAACGGGAATGACCTGAAACTGCCGTGCATCAATGGCATTTGTCAGCCGTCGTATGGCCCCGCCTTTGCCTGCGGCGTCGGCCCCCTCAAAAGCAACCACCAATGCGCGCTTTTTAAAACGCGGGTCTCGCATGAGCTCTGAAAATTTGCCTTGTAGTTGTGCCAACTGCCCCTTGTATTTTTTATCTGACAAACGCAGTGTCAGATTCAACGCGGACAGCACACTGCGGTTATCGGTATTCACCCCAACCATGGGTGCAACCGCAGACTCTGGCCTGGTTGCATGGCCCAGGGCTTTGGACATGGCAGCTTCAATCGTTTGCGCCACGTGGAGTGACCGGTAGCGTTCGTCCGTACCCTCAACAATCTCCCAAGGAGCCCAAGGAGTGTTGGTTAACCGCAGTAAATGACCGGCTGCCTCTTGGAGTTTGTCGTAAGTTTTGAGGCGCGCCCAATTCCAGGGAGTTACGCGCCATGCGGTGTGGGGGTCGTCCTGCAACTCTTGCAGCCGCTGGCGTTGCGCGTCTTTACTCAAATGAATCCAAAACTTCAACACCACTGCACCTTCGTTGACCAGCATGGCCTCGAAGCGGTTGATCTGTTCTGCTCGCGCGTCTAACTCTTTCAGGGGCAGTGTGCCCGCAATGCGCTGCGCAATTGGCTCCGAATACCACGAACCCGCAAAAACTCCCATGCGCCCTTTGGGTGGTAGCGCACGCCAATACCGCCACATAAATGGTCGCTCACGCTCTTCTTCAGTGGGCGTATCAAACGCCAAGGTCGAGATGTAGCGGGCATCCATCCACTCGTACAGCACATGAATGGTCTCACTTTTACCAGCACCGTCTTCTCCACTAATGAGCACGATGATCGGGGTCTTCTGCTGATGAACCAACCGTGCCTGTGCTTCCAGTAACGCTGCACGCAAAAGCGGAACCGCTTCTTTAAAGGTACGCTTGCTGACCCTATGCCCTATTTCAGCGGAATCAAACATTTGCATTAAGTGCCCGTTGGTTGAGGCTGGAAGGCCGAAAAAAAAGCCCTCCGAAGAGGGCTTTCGTGGGGCTTAGCCGCCCTTGCTTGGGCGTTTGCCGGGGTTCTTTTTGCTGCGGGTAGACACACCACGCTCCAAACTCACGCGCTGACCACGGCCGCCGGTTGGCAGGCAATAACCAGTAACGGGGGTTGGACGGGGAGTCGCTTGGCGAGCCGCTTCGGTAACGATTTTGTTGCCCATGAGAATATTCCAAAGAAATTAAGTAAAGACCCAGTATTTGAACACACTGCGCGCCCTGCAGGACAATGCCCGCATGCAAGCCTTCTACAGTGACAAGTTCGTTTTGCCCCTACCACCGGGCCACCGGTTCCCCATGACAAAGTACCAAATGCTGCGCGACGCATTGTCCGTGCAACAGCCCGAAGTGCGAATGCAGCAGGCCCCCACGGTAACCGACGGCGAATTGGCTTTTGCCCACACCCCCGATTACATCCAGGCTATAGCGGACGGCTCGGTGGACGCCAAAATTCTGCGCGAAATAGGTTTCCCGTGGAGCGATGCCATGGCAGCACGGGCGCGCCGCTCGGTGGGCGGCACATTGCAGGCAGGTAGAGTCGCTATGGCAGAGGGCATTGCGGCCAACCTTGCCGGAGGCACCCACCATTCTTATGCCTATAAAGGCGGCGGGTTTTGTGTGTTCAATGACTTTGCCGTCACGGCACGTGTTTTACAGGCCGAATGGGGCCGTCACAGCGGGCCGCGTCGTCCCGCCCTGCAAGTGGCCATCATCGATCTTGACGTGCACCAGGGCAACGGCACGGCCAGTATTTTTAAAGACGACGACAGCGTGTTCACCCTGTCGCTGCATGGCGAAAAAAACTTTCCATTTCGCAAAGAGGCCAGCGACCTCGACATCGCCCTGCCCGATGGCTGTGGTGATGCCGACTACCTGGCCGCACTGGAGCAAGGTTTGCTGGCGCTAGAAGCGCAGTTTTCGCCCGGCTTTGTGTTGTACCTGGCAGGTGCAGACCCCTTCGAGAGGGACCGTTTGGGCCGCTTAAAGCTCACGTTTGACGGCTTGATGGCACGCGACCGGCGGGTGTTTGACTGGTGCACCTCCCGACGCATTCCCATGGCATTTGCCATGGGCGGCGGCTACGGCTTGGATATTGCCAAAACCGTGCAGGTGCAGCTCAACACCTACCGCATCGCCACCGAGTATTGGCTACGCTGGCAGCGCCTGCAAAGCCGCGCGGCATAAGTTCTTAGCTTAGCTGCGCAAGGCTTTTTTCAGCTCAACGCCAATCTCGGGTTTGTGAGCAAACGGGTCGGTAGGGTTGCGGGCCTGCAACACATCTTCCAGCCGGGTTTGCACCGAGCCAATCGCTTTAGGGTGGCTGTAGATATAGAAGCGGTTGGCGGCTATGGCGTCAAATACCATTTGCGCCACTTCTGCCGCAGTCACCTTGCCACTGCCAACGGCCTTGTCGCTCATGGCTTGGCCTATGAGCTGGCTTTTGGTGGGTTTGGTGCCTGGGGTTTTGAATTCGTCCGGCCGGTTGCGGTGGCTCTGGCTGATGCCGGTGGGCACAAAGAAGGGGCACAACACGCTGGCCGATATTTGGTCGGTCACCAG
>JBEGPS010000110.1:0-3935 GCA_041181325.1 Pseudomonadota bacterium | reverse complement strand
AGAAGACATGGCGAACGTATTGGGCACTCTAGGCTGCTTGCTCAAAACCCGTGAGGACCGCTTTTTGGTGGGGCCAGATCGGCTGCGCCAACTGGTTGAAGGGCGACGTTCTGTGGGGGTGGCCGAAAAGGGTGCAGCCCAGCCGCAGGTCGCCCTATGAAAGACACCCGGGCCAGCATGCCATCTGAGCGACTGGCGGGTTTTGCTGGGCTTCTTCGCGAGCACGGCCTGACGGTGGGTGTAGCCGAGCAACAGGCCATGCTGCAAGCTGCCTTGCACTTTGGCCCTTTGCAAGAAAAACCCCTTCAGGCGGCTTGGCGTGCCATTGCTTGCCACAGTCACCGCGAATGGCAGCTGTGGCCGGATGTTTACGAGCGGTTTTGGCACCCCGAGAAACTGCGTGGTGGCGTCAAAGTCAGCGGCCAAACCCGCCCCAGCCGCAACCTGCGCCAAAGTGTGCAAGCCTTGCACGATCAGATGGACGCGGCCCAACAACCCAACACCCAGGCCGGTGGCCAGCACGCAGCGCCCCAAACTGCGGGCGATATGCCTGCGGTAGGTCTAGACGAACATGACGCAGGCACGCCCCGCGCCCAAGGCGGCGCCAGCCGCACCGAGGCCTTGCACCAGAGAGATGGCCAGATGTGGATGCCCCAAGAACTCAGCGCCTTGCAACAACTGGCGCGCCAAATCACCGCCAAACTCCAGCCCCGCCCCACCCGCCGATGGCGCCTGGCCCTGCGTGGCCAGCGCCTCGATTTACGCCAGACACTGCGCCGCAGCGTGGCCTGGGGCGGCGAGCTGATGCAGCCGGCTTGGAAAGTCAAACGCCAAGAGCCACCGCGTTTGTTCATCTTGGCTGATGTGAGCCGCTCCATGGAGTCGCATGCCTCTCTGTTTTTGCGGGTGGCCCGCGCCTTTGCGTTGGAAGCAGACGCCCGCGTGTTTGTCTTTCATACCCGCTTGGCCGAAGTCACGTCTTATATGCAGCGTGACACCCCATCGATTCAGGAAAAGGTCAACGCCGTCACAGCAGGTTTTGGTGGTGGCACGCGCATCGCGGCAAGCCTGCAAGACTTTGCCCGTCACCATGCACGTGCGCAACTCAACCGGGGCTCACGTGTGTGGGTGTTTTCGGATGGTTTCGATACCGACGCGCCAGAATTGTTGAGCGCTGCGCTACAAGAAGTTCGCGCACGCGGAGCTCGTATCACCTGGTTTCACCCTACGCGCCAGGTGCCCGCCGCCGCGGCTGTGCAACAGGCTCGCGGCTGCATTGAGCGGTTCGTGCCCTTCGCCAGCTTGTCCGACCTGATAGCCGCAAGGCATGTGTTGCACTAAACTTTGATTTCAAGGAGATAGCCATGAACCGCCACGAATGGATCACCCAAGCTGCACGGCTGCACAGCGAAGATCAAGCCTTTGCCTTGGTTACTGTGTTGAGTGCGCAAGCTCCTACCTCGGGCAAAGCCGGTGACAAAGCCGTCGTCATGGCTGATGGCCAAATCCACGGCTGGATAGGCGGTGGTTGCGCCCAACCGGCCGTTCTCAAAACCGTGCGAAGCGCCCTGCTCGATGGGCAGCCACGAAAAATTCGCATTTCCCCCTCTGAGGAAAGCGCTGAACGCGATCTGGGTGAGGTACTCGAATTCGGCATGGCCTGCCACTCGGGAGGTACTCTCGAATTGTTCATCGACCCAGTTTTGCCCTCAGCGACACTAGCTGTGGTGGGCGATTCGCCGGTGGCGCGTGCCTTGGTGAGCTTGGCACCGCGTGTGGGCTTGCGTGTAGCAGTGGTGGCCCATGCAGCGCAAGCGGGCGACTTTCCTGATGCAGACACCGTCTTGTCCAGCGACGATGCTCCCGCGGTCTGTGCCCAACTGAGCTCGATCCCATTTGTTGTGGTGGCCACGCAAGGTCGCCGCGATCTGCAAGGCCTTAAGGCTGCTTTGGCTCTGCAACCGCAGGGCCTGTGGTTTGTCTCCAGCGCCAAAAAAGCCAGCGTGCTGCGCAGCAGCTTGGTCGCCAGTGGCGAAGACGCTGGCGCAGTGGCTCGCATCGTAGCGCCTGCAGGCGAGTTCATTGGCGCCCAAACGCCCGAAGAAATTGCCCTGTCTGTGCTCAGTTCGGTGGTGGCTGCGCGGCGAGCGCGCCACGCCAAGTCAGCTCAAGTCCAGCCTGAGCCCATTCAAGCTTTCTCAGACTCAGCGGTAATGCCCGAGGCGGCACAAGATGAGCTCACCGTGTCTTCGGTGTCGGCGGTCGCCACAGCCGTCAAATCATCTTGCTGCGGAGGCTGAACATGGGTTGCATTCTTAAAGGCGGAGGTGGCTTGTACAGCCGCTTGGCGGTAGGCGCGGTGCTGTTGGCAGCGGGTTCGGGCTCGCGCATGGGTCAGCGCCCCAAAAGCCTGTTGGAGCTGGGTGGTGTGCCGCTGATTCGCCGCCAGCTGATTGCGCTGTCTGGAGCGGGTATGGACGAGGTGGTGGTAGTGCTAGGCCACTACGCCGAGCGCATCGAAGAAGCGGTCAAAGAGTTTCCGGTCACACTGGTGCACAACCCCGATCCCAACGCCGGTCAGGTGTCCTCGCTGCGCTTAGGTTTACAAGTACTGTCGCCCAAGCTTGATGCGGTGCTGGTGGCACTGGCCGATCAGCCCTTGATCAACTCGCAAGATATCAACGACTTGATTGGCGCCTACAAAAAACGCCCCGACTACACGCAGGTGGTGCAACCCACGGTGGACGGGTTGCCAGGTAACCCGGTGATGTTCAGCGCCGAGGTGCGCGAGCAGATCTTGGCTGGCACAGCCAATCTGGGCTGTCGCCAATGGCAATCGGCGCATCCCGAACAAGTGCATGCCTGGGTCAGCGCCAACCTGCGTTACCGCACCGATGTGGACACGCCAGAAGATATTCAAGCACTGGCTGAGCGCACCGGTCATCAACTGAAATGGCCGGTCGATTTGCAAGCAACGGTTTGATCGATGATCCCAGCCGACCCCTTGCATCAGTTTTGGCACACACCGATAGGCGTGCATCGCTTTGCGCAAGCCGATGATGTCAACGCGGTGCTGGTGCGGGTGTTTCAAACCATGCGTGCCACCGATGCTGGTGCAGTTGACGGACCCAAAACCTTTTACGCCAGCCGCGACGACTTATTACAACGCATCAAGCTGTCCGAATGGGAGCAATTGATTACATTCATCGTCGACAGCGTGCGCCAAACCGTGGTCCTGGCCAACCAAGGCGCTTGGCCCGAGGCCAAGCCGGGCTTTAACATCGCTGTGCGTGGTATTTGGTTTCAGATCTCCAGCCATGGCAGCCACCATGATGTGCACACGCATGGCAACTGCTCGTGGTCGGGGGTGTATTGCGTGCAGGTCGATCCACAAGATGCGCGCAATACGCACCCGGTGCTGGGTGCGGCCAACGGTGTGACGCGTTTTTACGGCCCGCACTTCAATCGCTTGGGCGGCGCGGCCATGGATTTTGGTAATGCCTATTTACAAAATGCGCATCTGGACATTGAACCGCTGCCTGGCCAACTAGTGGTCTTCCCATCGTGGTTGGTGCACCAAGCCATGCCTTACCACGGGCTGTCTGAGCGAGTCATAGTCTCTTTCAATGTCAGCGTGCATGCGGCAAACGGTTCTGACGAACTGCATGGTTATGCCCATGTCTGAGGCTTTACACGCCAAGCTCAAAGCGAGTGACGCATTAGCCCATGCGGGGGAAGTGGCGCAGTGGACGCTTTTGCTGCTGGGCTGGCTGTGGTTGGGCGAGCAAGGCAGCCGTTTGGGCTGGTCACTGGCCAGTGGGGTCGTGCCAGTAGCACTGTGGTGGACGGCGCGTCTCATGTGCCGAGGCCAAGCTTGGGTGTTTCGCTGCCCACCCATGCTCATCGGCCTTAGCGGTCTGCTTACCGCTTTGGGA
>JBEGPS010000109.1:0-10572 GCA_041181325.1 Pseudomonadota bacterium | reverse complement strand
TTGGGATGGCCACACGCGCTGTGTACGGCGAAGACATGCTATTGGCTGCGGGTGTGGACTACAAGCCCTACGTGAAGCTGGTGGGCGAGCGTGCCAGCGCACAAAAAGTGGTGGCAGACCGCAAAGCGGCTACCTAACGAGCCACGAGCACAGGTACGGGCGACTGCGCCACCACTTTGGTGGCCACGCTGCCCAGCATAAGCCGGGCAATGCCGGAGCGGCCATGCGAACCCAGCACAATCAAATCGGCACCTTCCAACGCTGCCATCTGAATAATGCCGCTGGTGGCGGTGACGTCTTCCACAAACCGGACCTGCAACTCCACAGGCGCTCCACCGGTCTCGCACAAAGCCTCCACCTGCGCGTGCGCTTGGGCGCCAAGTTGCTGCCCAGCAGCGGCGTAGGCTTGGTAGCCCATGGGATTGACCTCGCCCACGCCCAAATACGGGTAGGGGTCAGCCACATACAGCGCCGTGAGCTTGGCCCCATGCGCGCGCGCCAGTCCCACCGCCAAGGCAGCGGCGTGTGCGGATGCTTCAGAGCCGTCGGTGGCCAAAAGAATATGTTTGAACATGATTGCCTCGCTTTCTGGGTAGGTGAAAGCCAATCATGCGCTTTTTCGCAAGACGAGACTTGATTTAAATCAGACTTGCTACTTTTTCGATAGCTGCCTACGTATATTCAGCGGGGGCTACAGGCTTTTTTATCTAGGTGCGCTAATCGGACGACTCGTCTTCATTCTCCCGACCAGAAAGCGGGCGAGGTGGGCGGGGAATTTTTTTGAACCGGATTGCGCGGTCCAACTCAATCGCATCTTTTTTGAGTTGGCGTTCGGCATCCAGCTTCTCGCCAGCGGCCAGCCACAGCGCAAACTCGTCCGGCGTCTCTAACGTGATTCGCCCCATGACTGCTGCGCGGAAGTCGTGAATCACGATTTCTGCCGCTTTTTGCACATTGATCTTGCCACCGCTTTGCAGCGCGCCGCGCTTGCGGCCAATCGCGTTGAGCAATTCCTCATCAGTGGACTCAGCCACGCCAGTGAGCTTAAAGCGCGCCTCCAGCACAGGGGCATAGTGTTGGCGCAGGTAGTCGAGCAGCTCTAGGGCCACCTCTTCTTCGTCAAACGCATTGCGGCCAATAGCACCGCTGGCGGCCAGGTTGTAGCCGCTCTTGGCCACAATGATGCGGGGCCACAGCAGGCCTGGCGTGTCGTACAAATAAAAGTCGTCGGCAATGGTGATGCGCTGCTCTAGCTTGGTCACACCGGCTTCGTCGCCGGTCTTGGCGGCGCGTTTGCCTTTGAGGGTGTTGATCAGCGTGGACTTGCCCACATTGGGAATGCCGCAAATCAGCACCCGCATGGGCTTGGTCATGCCACCGCGCTTGGGTGCCAGTTCGTGACAGGCGTTGACCAGCGCTCGGGCGGGTGTGGTCATGCTTGCATCCAGGGGGATGGCGCGCACATTGGGTATGGCGTTGTAGTGCGCCAGCCAGAGCGCGGTGCGCTCGGCATCGGCCAGGTCTTGCTTGTTGAGCACCTTCAGCGTGGGTTTGCCAGCGGTAATCTCACCGAGCATGGGGTTGGCGCTGGAGCCGGGCAGGCGCGCGTCCAGCAACTCAATAACTACATCGATTTCTTTGATGCGCTCTTGAATTGCCTTACGGGTCAGGTGCATATGCCCTGGGAACCACTGAATTGCCATGCGATTGAACTCTTACGTATGAATGGGGTAGTCCCCCCATTGTCGCGGCAGATTACTTTGGCGCAGTACACAATGCTTCAATCACTGTTCTGACAAACCGCACCATGAGCACTTTCAGCTACCGGCATTTGTATTATTTTTGGGTAGTTGCCAAAGAGGGCGGCATTGCCCGCGCGGCAGACCGGTTGGGCATGGCCGTTCAAACCGTGGGCACACAGGTGCGCGAACTGGAGCATGACTTGGGTTATGCCCTGCTCAAACCGGCTGGGCGCGGTGTGGCACTGACCGAAGCGGGTGTGGTTGCCATGCAGCAGGCCGACCTGATATTTCAACTTGGTGAACAATTGCCAAACCGGGTGCGCGACGCGGTCAGTACCCCCACGGTGCGGCTGGCAGTTGGCATTTCCGATGGTTTGCCCAAACCTGCGGTGCGGCAACTCCTGGAGCCCGCCATGCAGGTGCCCCATTTGCACCTGCTGTGCCATGAAGACGAGTTTGAGCGCCTGCTGAGCGACTTGGCCCTGCACAAGCTGGACGTGGTGTTGTCTGATCGCGCCGCGCCACCCAACCCCAACATCAAGCTCTACAGCCACCCCATGGGGTCGTCCAATATGGTGTGGTACGTGCCAGCGGCGCTGTTTCCGGCAGAGCCCTACGACCTTTTGTCGGTGCTGGCCACCTTGCCCATTTTGTTACCCACCGGGCACACCGCCGTGCGTCTACGCTTGGACCAATGGTTTGAGCAAAAGGGCCTACGCCCGCGCGTGGTGGGTGAATTTGAAGACAGCGCCTTGCTCACCACCTTTGGTGCAGGAGGAATGGGTGCATTCCCAGCGGTAGAGATGGTGCACGACGCATTGGTGGCGCACTACAACGTCAAAAAACTGGGCGACTGTGATGGCGTACAAGAGCAATTTTTTGCCATTGGCACTGAGAAAAAAGTGCAGCATCCACTGGTTCAGATGCTGCTGCACCCCGCAGGCGCGGTAGCCTAACCCACGGCCACCGGCTTCGCGCGCAGGCGCAGTGGAGACAAATACTCGCTCAGATACATGTCAAACGGCATGGTGTCTGCCGCTTCAATGGCCCGCTGCTCATCCACCGATTGAGCACACTGCTGATGCAGCCTCGCCTGCACTTCAGCCTTTAGGGGCAAAGCCAGCATGGCGGCATGCGTGCGCTCCGATTGCGCGCGCACAAAGGCGGTGAAAGAACCTGCATGTTCGTTTTGAATTGCCGCCAGCACCCGGGCGGACGGCAGTGTATCGGGCTGCACCAAGCCACATTGGGCTGACTGCAACGCCTGTGCATACTGCGTGCCGCCATGGGTGGCATCCAGCAACTGGGCAATAGGCTGCATGGCATTCACAATTTCGGTGCCCCAGTCGGTAAGGGGCACTGTGCCTTGGCCACGCTCCAGCAGCAGGCCGGGCTCACGACCACGTTCTGCAGCAGCGTGCTGGTTGTGCGCCATGGCGACAATTTCGGCAGGTGAATCGGGGGGGCTGTCAGTTTGCAGACAATGCAGCAAAAACATATCCAAAAATCGCATGGTTTGGGCGTTGATGCCTACGGGCTCGAACGGGTCTAGGTCCATCAAACGGACTTCAACATATTCCACCCCACGCTCGCGCAAGGCATGCAGAGGGCGTTCGCCGGGGAATATCACGCGCTTGGGCCGAATGGTGCCGTAAAACTCGTTTTCAATTTGCAGCAGCGTGGTGGCCAGCTGGCGGTAAGTACCATCAGACCCGCGCACACCAATGGCCTCGTAGGCGGGATAGGGGCGCGTGAGGGCGTCGTGCAGCGAATCGCCGTAGCCTTGCAAGCTGTTGTAGCTCACGGCCAATGACGACTGCGCGTCACTTTGGTAACCCAGTCGGCCCATTCGTAACGATGTGGCGTAGGGTCGGTACATCGTAAATTCACTCAAACGCTCTAGCTGGTGTTGCCTCCCAGCCACAAACGACGAGCACACCGCAGGTGATGCGCCGAACAAATACAACAGCAAAAAAGCTTGCCTACGAAAGTTACGAATCAGACCAAAGTAACGCTCACTCGATACATCAGGCAGCGACCAGTTGTAGTGAATGCCAGAAATAGTCTGCATACGCCGCCCGTAGCGGTGGCCCAGCCCGGTGCGGTACACACTTTTAGCGCGGCCTACGTTGGAGCTGCCATATTGGCCAATTGGGATAGCGTCGTCTGCTGGCAGGCCACAGGGCATGCTCGACACCCACAGCTGCTCGTTGCCAATGGCGCAGGCCGTAAATTGCTGTATCTGCAGTAACTCTTGTAGGCATGCGTCCACACTGGCATGCACTCCGGTAATGAGTTCAACCTGCGACTCGCTGAAATCGGTGGTTATGTGTGGGTGGGTCAGGGCAGAACCCAAGCCGATGGGGTGGGCCGTGGTTGCCAAGTTGCCATTAGCTTGCACGCGCAGGCTCTCTTTTTCAACGCCTCGGCGAATACCTTGCAATTTAAATTCTTCCATGCCTAGCGCCCTTCAACTCAACTGTGGGGCGTGAAGGTACCACAAGACCAATTCCCAAGCAGGCAATAATGGCGTCATGAATGCATCAGAAATCACCATCTGGTCCGCCATGATGGGGGGCCTTCTCACGTTAGCACTAGTTTCCCTTGCCGATGTGTGGGTGAATCGCACCGTTGCCTCTTGGCGAGGGCTGTTTTTTTTAGTGTTGACTGGTGGGAGCAGCATGGTGCTATGCGACCTGCCAAACTACTTGTTTGACGACATTTCCCCGGTCTTACTGATGGTGCTGCGGTGTAGCTTGGGGCCATTGAGCGGTGCCATTGCACTCAACTACCTGGGGCTTTGGCTTGGCAATACGGCTGAGGACACACGCATTGGTGCTACGGTCGTAGGGGGCTCTATTTTGCTTGCGGCGTCGGCAGTGGTGCTAGGTCTGGTGGCGTCTACCAGCCCTGTAGAAAAGGAATACGAACTACTTGTTTTCACAGCAATCAGCACCGGTAGCTCGGTGGTGATGGCCGTATATGTATCAGTACGAGCGTCCAATTTAGGAGACCCTCTGGCTCGCTGGATGGTGGTGGCCGGCTTTTTTCTGGCCCTTATGGTTGCCGGGCTGTTCACCCACGCGCTGGCACCGGACTATCTGAATTTGTACGCGATAGCGCTCACAGCATTCAGCGTGGTGGCGTTTTTCCTGGTCGTTGTAGCACTCACCATCAGCCGCAATCGGTTGCACCGCAATCTGACGCGGCTGGCACGGCTAGCACAAGGAGTGGACGGAGCCACCGGCCTACCCACCGGTTCGGTGCTTATGTCCAAGATTGACGATGCGTTGTGGCGCAGCACCCGCACCAACGGAGAATGCGCTGTGATTTGCATACAGCTGCGTAATCTTTATGAGCTAGGCGAAATTGCAGGCCACGGTGTCGAGCATCAAATTCTTGCCGCGATGAGTGCCCGCGTACGGCGGGCTGTAGGTTTTCGCTGTGTGGTGGGCTTGTACCACCCTCGGTGTTTTGTGGTGGTGATATCAGCGGTAAAGGCAAATGCCCCGTTGTTGTTGTTACAAGCGCGGCTTAGGCACCTCATGGCCAAGCCGCTGGTCGTGGTGGGCGATAACAACACTTATTACAACTTTGCACCACGCTTTAGCATGGGCACCGTTACAAACGAGGGCGGGATTGTTGACCCTACGGCCCTCATTGATGAGGCCGAGCGCCTTGCCATGGGGCAAGAAAACGAACCGCAAGACGAGCTGCCCACCACAGCGGCATCACTCACGGCATCAGCGCTTCAATGACCCCCTAGCTGCGCCATGGCACGTGCCACCTCGTGGCTGCCCTGAGCTGCACCGCTTTGTGGAACCATGTCCCCCGCGCGGGCGCTCACTTGCGCTAACTGACCGGCGAGTTTTTCTGGCGCATCGGCATCTAGCCCAACCCAGGCCCCTTGCGTCAAAGTAATCTGCGCGGCTTCCACACTGCCCGCGCCTGCGCACAGCACGGTGCGTGTGGGCGCGTCTTCTGCCACCAACACCAGCATGGCGGGCACAACAGCCTCGGGCTTGAGGGCCTGCAGCACCGCCTCGGGCATCAGGTCTTCGGTCATACGGGTGGCGGCTGTAGGTGCCAACGCATTCACGCGGATGTTGTTCTTCGCTCCTTCAATCGACAGTGTTTGCATCAACCCCACCAAGGCCAATTTGGCAGCGCCGTAGTTGGACTGGCCAAAGTTGCCGTACAGGCCCGACGATGAAGTGGTCATCAAAATGCGGCCGTACTTTTGGGCATTCATGTGCGGCCACACGGCCTTGGTGCAGTGCACAGCCCCCATGAGATGCACGTCCATGACCAGCCGGAAGTCGTCTAGCTCCATCTTGGCAAAACTTTTGTCGCGCAATATGCCCGCGTTGTTGACCAAGATGTCCACACGCCCCCAGGTATCTATGGCCTGCTGCACCATGGCTTGCACCGCGTCCCAATCGGTGACTGACGCACCGTTGGCAATAGCCTGGCCCCCCGCTGCGCGAATTTCAGCCACCACGGCCTCGGCGGCGGATACCGATCCACCGGAGCCATCGCGGGCACCGCCCAAATCATTCACCACCACTTTGGCACCGCGTGCAGCCAACGCCAGAGCATGTTGGCGACCCAAACCACCACCAGCCCCGGTCACAATGGCCACCCGGCCTTCGAAATCTATGCGCATAAAAATGTCCTGTTGAAATGTGGGAGACAAATACAACGGCAAGGCTCTGATAGCCTTTGTCCCGCCTCACAGCCACTGTAAATCAAACCGCCCTACCGCCAAGTAACCTATGGAACTCAACTCTGAAGTCATACTAACCCCGCCCCGCAACGCAGCCACCGTGGTGCTTTTGCGCGACACTGAGCAGGGTTTAGAGGTCTTTTTGGTCAAACGCCATGGCCTGTCCGATGTGCTGGGTGGGGCCTATGTATTCCCGGGCGGCAAGCTCGACGACAGCGACGCGATGTTAGACGCCGCAGCGCATTTAGATCGCCAACCCACCGAGTTGCATGCGGCTTTGGGTGAGACTGAAATTTCCACTGCCATGGCCGGAGCGCTGTTTGTTGCCGCGCTGCGCGAAGCCTTTGAAGAATCGGGGGTGTTGTTCTGCGAAGGCATCACCGCTGCCGTGACTGCCGACGCTGCACAGCGCTTGCGCCAAGGTGCGCCGTTCAATCAGGTGTTGGCCGACTTGGGGTTGCGCCTGCACCTGGGTGCCATTGCGCCGTGGTCACGCTGGATTACACCGCGCATGCCGTCAGTGACGAACAAGCGTTTTGACACCCGCTTTTTTATCGCCGCCATTCCAAAACACCAGGTTGCAGCGCACGACAACCACGAGACCACCGAGAGCGCATGGCTGTCGCCACGCGCTGCTTTACAGCAATACTGGAACCGAGAAATTGAGCTGGCTCCGCCGCAAATCATGAGCCTGGCGCATTTGTCGCGCCACGCCACAGTGCACAGCGCCATGTCAGAAGCACGACAAAAAACACCACCGCTGGTGTTGCCCGAGCCGTTTGACGACAACGGAGAACGCGTGCTGTGCTACCCCGGCGACCCACGGCACCCAGTGGCACAGCGTGCCCTGCCCGGCCCCACGCGTCTGATGTGGCGTAACCGCAGGTTTGAGCCCGACGGCGGGTTTGCTGCCCTGTTTTAAACCGCAGGGGTGCGGATCAGGTAGTCAAACGCGCTGAGTGCGGCCTTGGCACCGTCGCCCGCAGCAATCACAATTTGTTTGTAGGGCACGGTAGTGCAGTCGCCCGCCGCAAACACACCTGGCAAATTCGTATGGCCTTTGGCGTCCACCAAGATTTCGCCGAACTTGCTCAAGTCAACGGTCCCCTTAAGCCATTCGGTATTAGGCACCAGGCCAATTTGCACGAACACGCCTTCCAGCTCCACATGGTGCTCTTGGCCGGTGGCACGGTCTTTGTACTTCAGGCCAGTGACCTTCCCCGTATTCACGCCCTGCGCATCTACACCGACGATTTCGGTGGTTTGCGCGTTGGTGTGCACGGTCACATTGCGCAACGACTTGAGTTTGTTCACCAGCACCGCGTCGGCCTTGAGCTGGTCGGCAAACTCCACCACCGTCACATGGGCCACGATGCCTGCCAAATCGATAGCCGCCTCAATGCCGGAGTTGCCACCGCCAATTACCGCAGTGCGCTTGCCTTTGAAAAGCGGCCCGTCGCAATGCGGGCAATAGGCCACACCTTTATTTTTGTACTCTTGCTCGCCGGGCACATTCACATTACGCCAGCGCGCGCCAGTGGACAAGATCACCGTTTTGCTCTTGAGTGAGCCACCGTTGGCCAGCTTCACTTCAATCAGTCCACCCGGATGCGCCGCAGGTATCAGGCTTTGGGCCAACTGCAGGTTCATGATGTCCACGCCATAGGCCCGCGTTTGCGCCTCTAAGGCGGCCGCAAACTTGGGGCCGTCGGTCTCCAGCACAGAGATGTAGTTTTCAATCGCCAGCGTGTCGTTGGTTTGACCACCAAAGCGCTCGGCTGCAATACCAGTGCGAATGCCCTTGCGCGCGGCGTACACGCCTGCGGCGGCACCAGCTGGGCCACCACCCACGATCAGCACGTCATAAGCCTCTTTGGCCGACATCTTGCTGGCTTCTTTGTCAACTGCGCCAGTATCGAGCTTGGCCACAATTTCTTCTACCAGCATGCGGCCTGAGCCAAACACCTTGCCGTTAAGAAACACCATGGGCACAGCCATGATTTCGCGAGCGTTTACCTCGTCTTGAAAAGCACCGCCTTCAATCACCGTAGTCTTGACCTTGGGATTGAGTATTGCCATCAGGCTCAGTGCCTGCACCACATCCGGGCAGTTGTGGCAGGTCAAGCTCATGTAGACCTCAAAATTAAAGGCATCGCCCTCGACAGGGCTCAGACTTTTGATCTGCTCAATCACGTCTTGCTCGACCTTGGGTGGATGGCCACCTGTCCACAGCAGCGCCAGCACCAGGGAGGTGAATTCATGGCCCAGTGGCAAGCCGGCGAAGCGCAAAGTGGTGTCGCTGCCAGCGCGCTTCAAGCTAAATGACGGCTTGCGTGCGTCTTGGCCATCGTAGGCCACGGTGATTTTGTCGCTGCGCAGGCTTTGAATGGTCTGGAGCAGGTCGCGCATTTCAGCGGAGTTGTCGTCATCGCCCAAAGAAGCCACCATCTCGATCGGCAGCGTCACACGTTCCAGGTAGGTGGCAAGCTGTGATTTGAGTGTTTCGTCGAGCATGGTGATTCCTGTTACTACAAATTTGATAGCTTCTTACGCATACCCCACGGGGGCTGCAGGCTGTTTTTGCTTAAAAAAAAGCCGGACGGCTCAGAGCTTTTGCCCCGAGACGCTGTCCGGCTGACAGGCGCTCAAGATGCGCCTGGGCATCGGGCCAGATTAGATCTTGCCGACCAGGTCCAAGGACGGAGTGATGGTCTTGGAACCTTCGTTCCACTTGGCTGGACACACTTGGCCTGGGTGGGCAGCGGTGTACTGGGCAGCTTTCAGCTTGCGCAGGGTTTCTTTCACGTCGCGCGCGATTTCGTTGGAATGCACTTCCATGGTCTTGATCACGCCGTCTGGGTTGATCACGAAAGTGCCGCGCAGTGCGAGGCCGTCTTCGTCAATATGCACATCAAATGCACGTGTCAGCTTGTGAGTGGGGTCACCAATCAAGGGGAATTTGGCTTTGCCCACGGCAGGCGAAGTCTCGTGCCACACCTTGTGTGCGAAGTGGGTGTCGGTAGTAACGATATAAACCTCAGCACCGGCTTTTTGGAATTCAGCGTAGTTGTCAGCGGCGTCTTCCACTTCGGTGGGGCAGTTGAAGGTGAAGGCTGCTGGCATGAAAATGAACACGTTCCACTTGCCCTTGAGGGTTTCGTTGGTCACGGTCACAAACTTGCCGTTATGGAAGGCTTCGTTCTTGAAAGGCTGGACTGCGGTATTGATCAAAGACATGGGGATTTCCTCTAAGTGTTGCTGTTCGACGGTTGAACAGATGCAATCTTAGGGGCTAAGCCACATGTTCTGGGTTGATTGATCCAATGAAGTGCATTGGCAAATCCTATGATCCACCTAAAAAAGAATAAAAAAAGCTGCCAGCCCACGTTGATCGTGCGCAAGCAGCTCCTTATTTGATAGCAACCTGGGTTGCTATTGCGTCAAAATCAGTCCTCGACAAAGGCCTCTTCGCGCTTGGCCTTCACCGAAGGCATAAGCACCATGCCCAGCAAAATAGCAGCGGCTACTAGCAAACCTGCTGACAATGGGCGGGTCAGGAACACCGACCAATCACCCCGGCTAAGCAAAAGCGCACGGCGCAGGTACTCTTCCATCATCGGCCCCAGAATAAAGCCCAACAACAGCGGTGCAGGCTCGGTTCCCAGCTTCATGAAGATGTATCCAACGATACCAAACAATCCGACCAACCAGATATCGAAGGTGTTGTTGTTGGTGGAATACACGCCCACCGCACAGAACAGCACGATAGAGGGAAACAACCAACGGTATGGCACCGACAACAACTTAATCCACATGCCGATGAGCGGCAGGTTCAAGATGATCAGCATCGCATTGCCGATCCACATCGAGGCGATCAGGCCCCAGAACAGCGCGGGCTGTTCAGTCATCACAGCCGGACCCGGCTGGATGCCCTGGATGATCATGGCGCCGATCATCAGCGCCATCACGGGGTTGGACGGGATGCCCAGCGTCAGCATCGGAATGAACGACATCTGCGCGCCGGCGTTGTTGGCGGCCTCAGGGGCAGCCACACCTTCGATGGCGCCTTTGCCAAAGTTCGCCCGGTTCTTCGACACCTTCTTC
>JBEGPS010000108.1:0-7213 GCA_041181325.1 Pseudomonadota bacterium | reverse complement strand
AGGGCGCGGGCTGTCAATGAGCCTGGTAAGGGTCATGCTGCAGGTGAGGCCAGTTTCACGATGCCTGCCACGTTGGCCGCATTGCCCAGATTCCAGCAGGCGGCAATCAGTGCGCTGGTTTGCTGCGCACCCAAAACGCTGTCCGACAGGCCGTGGAACTTGCCTTCCAGGTTGGCATCGGTCATGGGGTTTTGCAGGGAGCCAATAGCGTGCTCCACAAACACATGCACTGCTGTGCCGTCTATCAACGTGGCAGTCACATCAGCGCTGGCTTCGTCAATGGAATCGTCCACTGTGGCCACCACTTTGCGGCGCAGGGCCACCATGTCGTCACGGTTAACGATGTGGTCGGAGAACTCTTCTTCTGCGGCGTAGCCAAAGGTCAGGCCCGCAGCGCAGCCGTGGTACACGCTGAACTTGGCTTGCAGGCCGTCGGCGGGTTCTTTTTTGCCGGTGAGTTCCAGCACCAGTGAGTGCACGCGCAGGTCGATGCGCTGCACTTGGTCGGGCGTTACGCCTTTGGCACGCAGCTGCGCGCACGCGTCAATGCTGGGGTGAATCACGATGCCGCAGGCAAATGGCTTGTAGCTGTTGAATGAAATCTCAAACCGTTGTCCCAGCTCGTGGGTGATTTCGTTCCAGTCATTTTTGGTGGAGATGGTTTGCATCATTCCGCGCGGGGCCTCCAGCGCTTTGGGGCTGGCAGTGAAGCCTTGCTGTGCAAGTAGAGCGGACATCAAGCCTGCACGCGCTGCGCCACCGGGGTGGAAGGGTTTGGTCATGGTGCCAAACTGCTCGCGCATGCCCACCGGCTGTGAAGCAGCAATGCCCAGGGCCATGGCGGTTTTTTCAACGTCCAGCTTGAGCAGGCGTGCACACGCTGCTGCGGCCCCCAAGGTGCCGGTGGAGCCAGTGATGTGCCATC
The DNA here is from genome assembly GCA_041181325.1 of Pseudomonadota bacterium. Taxonomy (GTDB): domain Bacteria; phylum Pseudomonadota; class Gammaproteobacteria; order Burkholderiales; family Burkholderiaceae_C; genus Allorhodoferax. The sequence continues at coordinate 6,288 of JBEGPS010000108.1, read as the reverse complement.
CGCGGTCGTAATGATCGGGGTACATGGCATTGCCCACGCGGCACGACACGTCAATGCCAATCACCAGCGCGTCGATGATGTCGCGGCCACTGGCACCTGTGTGTTCGGCCAGCGCAAGCACGGCAGACGCCACCGGCCCGGCGGGGTGGATGATGGTCTTGAGATGGGTGTCGTCAAAGTCAAAGGTGTGCGAGGTGATGCCGTTGATCAGCGCGGCGCTGGCCATGTCGACCTTGGTAGCACGGCCCAGCACGCTGGCTTGCGCTGCGGGTTGCAGCATCTGTACTGTGGCCAGCGCAGCGTCCGCTGCTTCGTGGCCAGTCGCGCCCACGGCGCAGCCCAGCCAGTTCATGAAGGTGCGGTGCGCTTCGTGGTCCACCGCGTCGCTCCAGCCGCGCGAGGGATGTGTGGCTACGAACTTGGCCAGAATTTGGGTGATTGCAGGCGCGTTGTGGTCTGCGGTAACTTGGGTGTTGCGTGCCATGGGGAATTAGCTTTCTAGTTGAATGTTGCGGTCTTTGGCGATCTTGGTCCAGCGGTCGATATCGGTTTTGATGAAGGCGGCGAATTTCTCCGGGCTCATCACCATGGGCTCAATGGCCTCTACCGACAACTTCTCACGCAGCTCAGGTGATTGCAGCACGGTGGCTAATGTCTCATTGAGTTGCTTGACGATGGCCGCGGGCATACCAGCGGGTCCCACCACGCCGTACCACTGCTGTGCATCAAAGCCCTTGAAGCCTGATTCGTCCAGCGTGGGCAGGTCTTTGTATTGCGGGTGGCGCTGCAGGCCGGTGACAGCCAATGGGCGCACGCGGCCGGAGCGGATATGGGGCATGGCGGCGGCCAAGCCAGGAAACATGGCCTGCGTCTGCCCGCCAATCAAGTCGGTGAAAGCAGGTGCAATGCCACGGTAGGGAATGTGTACCATGAAGGAATCTATTTGCTGCTTGAACAGCTCCATGGTCAGGTGCGTGAGCGAGCCCTGCCCGGCAGAGCCGTAGCTGATCTTGCCGGGGTTCTTTTTAACGTACTCGATGAACTCTTTGACGTTTTTTACCGGCAGCGCGGCGTTCACCACCAGCACATTGGGGGTAGCCCCAATCATGCCAATTGCGGTGAAATCTTTGAGTGCGTCGTAGGGCACCTTGCGGGTGGCGGGGCTGGTGCCGTGCGTGGCCACATAGCCTTGTAGCAAGGTGTAGCCATCGGGTGCTGCACGGGCAGTGGACTGGCAGGCAATCACGCCACCGCCACCGGCCTGGTTGTCCACAATAAAGCTTTGCTTGAGCAGTACGCCCCAACGCTCTGTGAGGGTGCGGCCAACCATGTCACTGCCGCCACCGGCAGAGACTGGCACGATGTAGCGAATGGGCTTGTTGGGGTAGGCCGTTTGGGCCTCTGTACCCAAGGGCAAAAGCCCCAGTGCTGAGGTGGCCTGAAGCAGGCTGCGACGTTTCATGGCATTGTCTCCGGTAGTTTTTCTGGTGTGGGTTGGGATGTCAGGCGAAGAAACGCATCGCTGACGTGTCGGGCCAGCAGTGCTTCGCACTGCACGGCATCGCCACCGCGCAGTGCTTTCACGATGGCGCTGTGTTCTGCAATAGAAGTACGCATGTCGGCCACTTTGGCCAGATTTTTCATGCGTGAAATGTGCAGTTTTTGCACTGTGCCGCGGTAGGTTTCGGTAAGCTGTTGGTTGCCCACCGATTCCACAATCAGCCAGTGAAAGCGCAGGTTCTCGGCGTAATATGCAGCCACTTGTTGCTGGTCCACAGCCTCTTCCATGGTGTGGATGGATGCGTCTAGTGAATGCGCCAGCGCGGTGCGTTCGGACTTTGGCAACTGTGCGGCGCAGCGGCCCGCAAAGCCGTCCAGCAGGCCGCGCATTTGGTACAGATCTTGTATTTCTTTGGGTGTCAGTTGGCGCACAAACACCCCAGAGTGCTTGCGCGATACCACGATGCCAGAACTCTCTAACTCACGCAACGCCTCACGCACCGGTACGCGGGATACTTGCAAGCGACTGGCTACATCGGGCTCGTTAATGCGCTGCCCAGGCACCAGATTGCCATTCAGGATGGAGGCCAGCATGTCGTCGCGCACCAGCTTGGCCAGCGATGTCTCGCGGATGTCGGTCAGGCGGTCAGTGGCAGAAGTTGGGGTGGTCCAAGGCAACATGGCGGTACTTTAATTTCGGATATCGTATACGAAAATACAATCAGTAATAAAAGAATGTTTTTGGGATCACTGGTCAGCTGGGCAAGGTGCAACGTCCATATTCAACGCGATAGGGAACGAACCAGCACGCGAATATATTCAAGAAGCTGTAGCTATTAGCTATAAATTAAATAGCTAACTACGCACAGCGCACGAGGGCTAGCAACCTATTTAGGTGAAAATTTCATCCATCACACCATTGTCAAAATGTCGTGTGTCGGCCCAGCCCACCAACGTGAGCGCGTCGGGTGTCCACAGCAGGCGGTTGATGGCGGCGTTGCCCAGTTCCCAGGTGCGAGGCGCTCCAATGTCTTGTTGAGTGGCCAGACGGTACAACATATCTAGAACCCCACCGTGGGCCACCAACACAATTTGTTCCTCCAGGTGTTGAGCCGCCAGTTCGTTCACTGTGCGAGCAACGCGTTCGCGCAGCTGCAGCGGGGTTTCGCCGCCAGGCGGTGCAAAGTGCGGGTCGCGCTGGCGCCAACGGCGCGATTCTTCTGGCCAGTTGGTTTCGATGTCGACCCACGTCTGGCCCTCGAAGCTGCCAAAGCCACGCTCGCGTAAACCGGTGTGTAAGTGCACTTGGCGGGCTGCCGGGTTGCGGGTGTGCTCGGCAATGGCTTGTGCTGTGGCGTGGGCACGCATCAGATCACTGGAGTAAATACGGTCTATGGGCTCATCGGCCAATGCCAGCCCTGCGCGCTGGGCTTGCCAGCGGCCTTTGTCGTTGAGCGCAATGTCCAACTGGCCCTGAATGCGAGTGTCTACATTCCATGCGGTTTCGCCGTGCCGCACCGCAATGATGCGGGTGGCCATCATTGGGGAGGTGCTTCGCGCGGAATTAGCTCGGTGAGCACTTTGCGCGGTCCGGTAGGGGGCGTGGGGAAGCCCTGCAGTGCTGCGTCCATGATGATGGGCACTAGGTTGCCGCCGTCAGACCAGGGGCCCTGAAAGTTGGCCGTGGTCTCGTAAGCCACCTGCGCCGTGGCCAACTCACGCATGAGCAGGTGCACCGTGTAGCTGTACCAAGGAGGCTCAGGTAGCACCATGCGCATTGGCGGGTAAATCACTTTGCCGTCTGCGGTGCGCCAGGGTCGCTCATGAATCATGGGCAGGCGCGGCTCCGGGTAAAACTGCACCACACCCAGCTCCACTTGCACGCTGTAGCGGGCCTGTGCATCGTTGCGTACCATGCCCACCTTGGCCAACGATGCATCGGCCATGGCTTCCACCGCGTCGTGGCGCGATGCCAGTGCCACCTGAGAAGGAAGGCGCTCAAACCGGTAGGTGGAGCCCGGCGCAATGGGGTTGGCTGCGGCAAAGCTTTGCACGTCGGTGTCAATCATGCGCGGCAGCGCGCAGCCTGACAGCACCACACACGCTGTGGCCGCCACCAAGCCAGTGACCCAGCGTTTGGCAGCCACTGTGGGGGTCATAGCGTTACCACCTGCAAGCCGGGCATGCCCAACGTGGGCGCAGTGGGTAGCTCTTCGTCGTCGAATGCTTTGTCGCCGTTGTCGTCTTCAATGCCAGTAGATGTCACGCCTTTGAAGTCAAACAATTTGGCATCCATCAGGTGCGAGGGCACCACGTTTTGCAGCGCGGTGAACATGGTCTCGGTGCGGCCAGGGTATTGCTTTTCCCACTCGCGCAGCATTTTGCCAATCTGCACGCGTTGCAGGTTCTCTTGGCTGCCACACAGGGTGCACGGGATGATGGGGAACTGGCGGTGCTCGGCCCAGCGGATCAGGTCTTTCTCGGCCACATAGGCCAGTGGGCGAATCACCACAAACTCGCCGTTGTCGCTGGTGAGTTTGGGCGGCATGCCCTTGAGTTTGCCACCGAAAAACATATTCAAAAAGAAGGTTTGCAGCATGTCGTCGCGGTGGTGACCCAGCGCGAGTTTGTTGCACTTGAGCCTGCGTGCCACGTTGTACAAAATGCCCCGGCGCAACCGGCTGCACAGGCTGCACATGGTCTTGCCCTCAGGGATGTTGCGCTTGACAATGGTGTAGGTGTCTTGCGTCTCGATGTGGAATTCCACACCCAAATTCTTCAGGTACTCGGGCAGGATGTGATCGGGAAAACCGGGCTGCTTTTGGTCCAGGTTGACCGCCACAATCTCAAAATTGATAGGCGCGCGCTGCTGCATTTTGAGCAGAATGTCGAGCATGCCGTAGCTGTCTTTGCCGCCCGACATGCACACCATGATGCGGTCACCCTCTTCGATCATGTTGTAGTCGATGATGGCTTGGCCAACCTGGCGGCACAGGCGTTTTTCCAGCTTGTGGGTTTCACGCTCGATCTTGATCTCTTTGGTACGGTTGGCGGCGGCGTCTATAGCGCTCGTGGCGTCTACCGTGGCGGTATCTTCTTCAACCCATGTTGCATTCATAGTTTTTTCCTTGTAACGGGGTGGCTTACCACTGCCCGGTTTCCATGCGAATGGCAACTTCGCAATCTTCAAAAATTTCGAGCTTGGCAATCTTCACCCGCACGCCCAGTACGCCGGGCAGCTGCATCAGGCGGTGGGCTAATTTGCCAATCAGTGTCTCCAGCAAATTCACGTGTTCGGCAGTGCACTCGGCGATGATGATCTGGCGCACTTTGCGGTAGTCCAGCACGTGGTTGATATCGTCGTCATGTGGCAGCAAGGGCTGAATGCCCAGGCTCAACTCGGCATCTACCTGAATCGGTTGCGGCTCGACCAGCTCCGACTCCAGGATGCCTAAACTGGCATCAAAGCGCAAGCCGGACAGGGTGAGGGTCTGCAGACCTTGCGAGGCATTCATGCTTTCTTCACGCATTTGCGCCTTTCATGCGAAATACTTCAACGCCCACACCGGCACAGTCGGGGTACACGTCAGGTTTTTGGGTGGACAGGCGCACCGCGCGCACCTGCGGGTGGGCCAGCAACTGCGCGGCCAGTGCGTCGCACAAGGTTTCTTGCAGTTCCACATGGCCAAGGGCTATGCGTGCGGCTATCACTTGGCGCACAAAGTCGTAGTCCACCACTTCGGCCAAGCGGTCTTGCGTGGGTGTGGTGTCGGCAAAGGGCACAAACAACTCGACGTTGAACACTAGGCGCTGCGACACACCTTTCTCAAAGTCGTGCGCACCAATGTGCACATCTACCACATGGTCGCGCAGAAACAAGCGGCGGCAATCGAGTGCCAGTTTTTCAAAAATGCCGGTGCTCATACAAGCCCTTTGGTGTTGGGTACTGCGCCTTGCACCATGAACATCACGTCCCGCTCCAGTGGCACCAAATGCTGGCCGTTGTCCACTGCCAAGGTCACACCGGTGATGCTGGGGTTCTGCGCCAGAAACAGGCAGGTGGCTGCGACTTGGGCTGGGTCCAGGGGCGTGCGCATCAGGTTGATACGGGCGGCCTGGTCAAAGTTGTCTTGGGTCTGCGGACCGCTCAAAAACATCAGCCCGGGTGCCACGCCGCAGACGCGAATGCGCGGGGCCAGTGCCTGTGCTTGCAGCGCCACGCTGCGCTCCAGCGCCAGCTTGGACACGGTGTACGAAAAATAGTCCGGGTTCAGGTTCAGCACCTTTTGGTCCAACACGTGGATGATGCTGCGCGCGCCGCTCTCATCGTCTGCGGGAATGGATTGCGCCATCAGGCTGGACAGCGACAGTGGGGCCAGCAGGTTGACCTCGATTTGCTGGCGCGCTGCGTCCACGTTGAGTGCATCACCCGCATCGGACTCAAAGCTGGATGCGTTGTTGACCAGGCAGTGCAGCGGGCCAGATTTGGCGGTGATTTCTTCCACCATGCGGCGGCGGTCTGCCTCTACGGCCAGTTCGGCATGCACGGCGTGTGCCTCATGCCCTTGGGCACGCAGGTTGGAGCACAGGGCCAGCGCGGCGTCGGCACTGCGCTGGTAGTGGCACCATACCTCCCAGCCCGCGCGGGCAAACTGGGTGCAAATGAGCGCGCCCAGGCGGTGTGCGCCGCCGGTGACCAGCACGCGCTGCAGGGTGGCGCTAGACATGGGCGGCCCCGGCGTTGGAGCGCATGTGCTTTTCCATGGCAGCAAAACTGAAGTTATGGGC
>JBEGPS010000107.1:0-10272 GCA_041181325.1 Pseudomonadota bacterium | reverse complement strand
GGCTGGAGCGGTTCGGTGTTGATGGTTTGCGTGTGGATGCTGTTGCATCTATGTTATACCGAGATTACAGTCGCCCCGAAGGTCAGTGGATACCTAATAAACATGGTGGCCGTGAAAATTTGGAAGCGATTGAGTTTTTGCGCCGTATGAATCACACCATTGGTACAGAGCGTCCTGGCGCGATTACGCTGGCGGAAGAGTCCACCGCTTTTCCTGGTGTGAGTCGACCTCCAGGAGCAGATATGCAGAGTGGTGGCTTAGGGTTTCACTACAAGTGGAATATGGGTTGGATGCATGACACGCTTCAATACACGGGCATGGATCCAGTACACAGGCGTCACCATCACAACAAATTGACATTCGGTTTGATGTACGCATTCACCGAAAATTTTGTCTTGCCACTCTCACATGACGAAGTGGTACACGGCAAGGGCTCTATGCTGGCTCGCATGCCTGGCGATGCGTGGCAACGTTTTGCAAACTTGCGAGCACTGTATGGTTTTATGTGGGCGTATCCGGGCAAAAAATTACTCTTCATGGGATGCGAGTTTGGGCAGCCTACAGAGTGGGCAGATGGCTCGGAACTATCGTGGGAGCTAACTGATGTGCCAGCTCATGCAGGGCTGCAGCGCCTAGTGCGCGATTTGAACTTGACTTACCAAGCCCATGCCCCCTTGCACGAGCAAGATGTCAATCCGGCGGGCTTTGAGTGGATTGCACATGGTGATGCCGCTCAATCTATCGTGTCGTTTATTCGATGGTCTAAGCGTGGGCAGCCCGTGGTCGTTGTTTGCAATTTCACACCAGTCCCACGAGCACACTACCGGATTGGCATGCCAATTGCTGGTGAATGGGTAGAGATTTTCAACACAGATAACGATGTATATGGTGGTAGCGGAGTGTTCAGTCAAACTGGTGGTACACAGGCAATTGAATCTCACCGGCAGACACAGTCGCTAGTATTGACTCTTCCGCCGCTGTCTTGCGTTATGCTGGCACCTGCTACACCAAAGGGATAAAAAAAGTTGTGAGTCAATTGGGGCCGAATACAACCTTTGCGTCATTGCAGTCTGGTCATGTCCAAATACTGGGTGCCCATGTAGAAGAGGGCGGGGTCAATTTTGCGCTTGCTGCTCCCAATGCCGTTGCGGTAGATCTATGTCTATTTGATAAAACCGGCACTTTGGAGACGCAACGGCTTAGCCTGCCCAATCAAACGCATGGAATATGGCATGGGTTTCTACCAAACGCCCAAACGGGGCTCCTATATGGTTGGCGTGTGCATGGGCCATGGAATCCGCAGTTGGGGCAGCGGTTCAACGCAAATAAACTGCTTCTAGACCCCTTTGCAAAAGAAGTTTTTGGTGTTTACGATGGTGATGAAATTCACCTAGGTCATCTTGTGAGCGATCCATCGCAACCTGACTTGCGCGATAACGGTGCCAGTGCACTGAAGGCGCGGGTTCTGGCCGAATTGCCCGTTGCGTCCGTGCTCATGCCGAGAGTCTGTCCGTCGAAACGGATCATTTATGAAATGCACATCAAGGGATTTACCGCACTCAATTCGGCAATCCCTGCAGAGTTGCGTGGCACCTACGCGGGTTTGGCACATTCGTCTGCTATCGACTACCTCACTACACTTGGCATTACGTCAGTAAGTTTGATGCCTGTGGCGCACCGCATGGACGAAAAGAGGCTGCTGACCTTGGGCCTCTCCAACTATTGGGGCTATAACCCCATTGCATGGAGCGCACCCGAGGCACGATACGCAAGCCATGTTGCCCAGCCTAATGGACAAAAATATGGCGACGTACGTGTAGAGTTTCGCTCTACAGTCGATGCGTTACATGCAGCAGGCATTGAGGTTTTGCTGGACGTTGTCTATAACCACAGCGGCGAGACTGATGAGTGGGGGCCAACCTTAAGTTTGCGGGGTATCGACAATGCCACTTACTACCATCTTGACCCTCGAGACTTGAGTAAGTACGTCAATTGGACGGGCTGTGGAAATTGCTTGAATGTTGCCAACCCGCTTGTGCTGCGCATGGTGATGGATAGTCTGCGTCAATGGGTAACAGAGTTTGGCGTGGATGGTTTTAGATTTGATCTAGCCCCAGTGATGGCCAGAACGGGCATAAATCAGGGAGGGCAATTCAATCCCCTTGCACCATTGTTAATGGCCATTTCACAAGACCCGGTTTTGCGGCAATGCACCATGATTGCCGAACCCTGGGATATTGGTATGGGTGGTTACTGCCTTGGGCAATTTCCAAGTCATTGGCTAGAGTGGAACGATCGTTTTCGAGACACCCAGCGTGCTTTTTGGCTAAAGCATGAAGCGTCCAGAGGGGAGCTTGCGACGCGTCTATCGGGCTCAACAGATTTTTTTGATTCCCGTGTCCGCGCACCGCACAGCAGTGTCAATTTTGTAACTGCCCACGATGGATTCACTTTGACTGACCTGGTGAGCTACTGCGAACGCCGCAATTGGGAAAACGGTGAAGAAAATCGCGATGGACATGGGCACAACCTCAGTGTGAACTTCGGCGTTGAAGGCGAATCTTCCAACGAATTCATTAGTGAATTCCGAATGCGCAGCAAGCGACTCTTGTTAGCGAATATCGTGTTGTCACTTGGTACGCCAATGCTGCTCGGTGGGGATGAAATGGGGCATTCACAGCTGGGCAATAACAATGCCTATTGCCAAGATAACGCCATCACATGGCTGAATTGGGGCGCTGTGGACGAGGCCTTCTTGCAGTACACGAAGCAACTAATTTCGCTCCGAAAACAACTCACCGCTTTGTCGAGCGGTTTCTGGTGGAAAGCCGCTGCACATGGTTCAGACACCGTAGCTCGATGGTTCAACCCAAACGGTAGTGCTATCTCGCCATGCGATTGGCACGATTCAAGTGCCCGTGCGTTTATGCTTACCGTGGAGGGCGGTTCGCTATGCATGTTGCTTTTCAATGGAGATGACCAACCAACGGAATTTACATTGCCAGTTGGCACTTGGGTGCGTCGCTTGGATACATTTACTGGTAACTTTGCACTTGAAACTTGCGTTCGCACGGCAATCCTCAATCCAAGTAGTTTGTGTGTGTTTGAAGCCATCAATTCGTTAGACGTTAATATTTCGCAAAGCTGAGGAATACCTACGCATGTCTCTGATTACTATCCTCACCCAACCATTCGAAGGTCAAAAACCCGGCACATCGGGTCTTCGCAAAAAAGTTAAAGTGTTTCAACAGGCTTTGTATTTGGAAAATTTTGTACAAGCGTTGTTTGAAACCTTGCCTCAGGCTGATGGACTTACTTTGGTTTTAGGCGGGGACGGCAGGTACCACAACCGGACTGCGGTTCAGACAATTTTGCGGATGGCCAGTGCCAAAGGGTACGCGCGGGTGCTGGTGGGACAGGGTGGTATTTTGTCAACCCCTGCGGTAAGCGCCGTTATTCGGTGTTACGGCGCCAGTGGGGGAATTATTTTGTCCGCCAGCCATAACCCTAGCGGCCCAGACGGTGATTTTGGAATCAAGTACAACATTGGCAACGGTGGTCCTGCGCCTGAACAACTGACTAACGCCGTTTTCTCTAAATCAGCGTCGATTTACGCAATTCACACCAGCGATGCAGCAGATGTTCCCTTGGATGTGCTTGGTACATATGCTTTGGAGTCAATGGTTGTGGATGTGATAGATCCAGTTGCAGACTACGCGCAGCTCATGCGTGGTTTATTCGACTTTGATGCAATTCGTCGTCTATTTCAGGGTGGATTTCGACTTCGATTTGACGCAATGAGCGCCGTGTGTGGACCGTATGCGAAGGCCATTTTGGAAGGGGAACTCGGCGCCCCAAGTGGTACGGTGGTAAACGCAGTACCGCTGGAGGATTTTGGTGGGCTGCACCCGGACCCGAATCCGGTGAATGCACAAGACCTTATTGCACATATGTTTGCTGCGGATGCGCCGGATATGGGGGCTGCATCAGACGGAGATGCCGACCGAAATATGGTGGTGGGGCGCGGCTTTTTGGTTTCTCCATCAGACAGTTTGGCGGTCATGGCAATGTTTGCTACGAAAGTGCGGGGGTATCAGTCTGGCTTGGCCGGCGTTGCACGCTCCATGCCTACATCCACCGCAGTGGATAGGGTGGCCCAAAGCTTAGAAATTCCTTGTTTCGAAACACCCACGGGATGGAAGTTTTTTGGCACTTTGCTGGATGCGGGTCGTGTGACTCTTTGCGGAGAAGAGAGTTATGGCACGGGGTCCAACCATATACGTGAAAAAGATGGACTTTGGGCCGTCTTGTATTGGTTGAATTTGCTGGCTGTCACTGATGGGTCGGTGGAGTCATTGGTGCGTAGTCTCTGGATGAAGCACGGGCGATGCGTCTATTCCCGGCATGACTATGAAAACATTCCGATCGATAGTGCCGAGGGCATGATGATCAAGTTGCGTGCAATGTTACCAACTTTGGCCGGTACAACCGTCAATCAACTACCAATCGCTCTTGCAGATGACTTCGCTTACACCGATCCTGTAGACGGCAGCGTTAGCGTTAAGCAGGGTGTTCGTATTATTTTGAGTGACGGGTCGCGTGTCGTATTCCGATTGTCAGGTACGGGCACAGAGGGTGCCACATTGCGGATCTATTTGGAGCGCCACGAACCTGACTCCAAACGCCACGACATACCCGTTCAGGCAGCACTAAAGCCGCTCGTTGAATTGGCTGAAACGCTTGCCTCAGTTCGCGCTACCACCGGAATGGACCTGCCTACTGTGATGACCTAATTTTGATAATTTGACGGCCAAACAACTATAAAAGAGGTGACGAAATGACAAAAACTGCAATGACACGGTCCGGTGCTTTACAGGAACGCCAGAACCAGCCGCATATGCTGGTGCGACGCACCATCGCTCTGGTGCTGGCTGGAGGGCGTGGCTCTCGCCTTAAGCAGCTTACAGACCGCCGCGCCAAACCTGCTGTTTATTTTGGCGGTAAGTTTCGGATCGTCGATTTCGCACTGTCTAACTGCGTGAACTCCGGTATTCGCCGTATCGGTGTAATCACACAATACAAATCGCATTCACTGCTGAGGCATTTGCAACGTGGATGGAGCTTCTTGCGCGCAGAACTGAATGAAATGGTGGACTTACTTCCGGCGCAACAGCGAGTTAACGAAGAGCATTGGTACCGTGGCACGGCAGATGCCATTTACCAAAACTTGGACATTATTCAATCAAGTGCACCTGACTACATAGTTGTACTGGCTGGCGATCATGTGTACAAGATGGATTACTCACTTATGCTCAAAGATCACGTGAGCAGTGGCGCCGGCTGTACAGTGGGTTGCATTGAAGTCCCCCGGGCAGAGGCTTCTGCATTTGGTGTGATGGCAGTGGATGAAAACCGGAACGTGATTGAATTTGTGGAAAAGCCCGTAAATCCACCCGCTATGCCCGGCAACGATGCTGTGTCTTTGGCGAGTATGGGTATTTACATTTTCAATGCAGACTACCTCTATGCATTGTTGAATGACGATATTGCAGACTCTCAGTCCAGCCATGATTTTGGAAAAGACGTTATCCCCCGTGTAGTGCGAGAGGGCCGTGCAATTGCACACCCGTTTTCCATGTCATGTGTGTCGTCCACCCCCGACTCAATACCGTATTGGCGTGATGTCGGCACCATTGATGCTTTTTGGGAAGCCAATCTGGATTTGGCATCCGTTACTCCTGAGCTGGATATTTATGACACAGATTGGCTGATTTGGACGAGTCAGCGTCAGCTTCCACCGGCTAAGTTTGTACAAGATGCGGACGGTAAACATGGTTTGGCTATTAATACCATGGTGTCCGGAGGTTGCATTGTTTCGGGTTCCACCGTTAGCAACTCCGTTTTGTTCTCCAGCGTTCGGGTGCACTCTTTCTGCCAAATTGACCAGGCAGTTTTGTTACCGGAAGTAACCGTGGGCAGCAATTGCTCCCTTAGCAAAGTGGTAGTGGATAGGGGCTGTAAATTGCCGGATAACTTGGTTATAGGACAAGACCCGGAATTGGACGCGCAGCGATTCGAGCGTTCTGAAAATGGTGTGGTGCTTGTTACAGCTGAAATGCTGCTACGGCTTGCCGCCTGAGTGTTTTTTATTATTCAGGCCACCCATGCGCATACTTCAAGTCAGTGCTGAAATATTTCCACTTTTAAAGACCGGTGGATTGGCAGATATTGCGGGTGCATTGCCTGCAGCGTTACACGAGGTTGGGTGTGATGTACGGTTGCTATTGCCTGGGTTTCCGGCAATTTTGGCCGGACTGTCAGTGGCCGTTGTGGTCGGTACTTTTGCAATGCCTTGGGGCCAAAGTATTGAAGTGCAGTTTGGCGAGTTTGCTGCGTTAAGCACAAGTGCCCACAAGCAGTTTGGCTATGTTTTGGTAGCACCGAGTCTGTTTGATCGTTCTGGTAACCCGTACGAAGATGCAAACAAGCAACCTTATGGTGATAACCATCGTAGGTTCGCGGCGTTGGGCTGGGCTGCGGCCCATTTGGCCCATGGTTTAGATGACCATTGGCGCCCCCAGTTGGTGCACGCGCATGATTGGCATGCGGCGCTGGCACCTGCATGTCTGGCCTTTTGGCATGACACCTATGCGCCAAAGGTGCCGAGCGTTTATACAGTGCACAACTTGGCTTACCAAGGCATTTTTGGCCCCCATGAGTTTGCTGATTTGGGGCTTCCAAGTGCAGCATATAACCTAAACGGGATGGAGTTTCACGGTAACGTGTCGTTTATGAAAGCTGGGTTGTATTACGCAAGTCACATCACCACTGTGAGTCCCACGTATGCGCGAGAAATTCAAACATCGGAGCAGGGCTGCGGTTTAGATGGGCTCTTGATGTCACGTGCGCACCAGCTTAGCGGTATTTTGAATGCAGTCGATGACGGTGTCTGGAACCCTGAGACCGATGCGCTGATTGCCCACACTTTCAGTGTTCGCAATATGTCGGGCAAAGCACACAACAAGGCGTTGTTACAGCGCACCATGCACCTGCATGAAGATGCTGACGCACCATTGTTTACAGTTGTTAGCCGCCTTGTAGAGCAAAAAGGGCTGCCGTTGGTTTTGTCCGCAATAGATGAAATTTTGAGTTGTGGCGGGCAGTTATTGATACTGGGCAGCGGCGACGCGGCTTTGGAGCAAGCATTTGTTGCCAAGAGTCAAGAGTTTCCCGGCCGTATTTCGGTGCGCCTGGGTTACGACGAGTCTTTTGCCCACGCAATTTTCGCTGGCAGTGACATCACTTTGGTCCCATCAAGGTTTGAACCTTGTGGCCTAACGCAAATGTACGGACTCAAATACGGTAGCTTGCCCCTAGTGCGACGCGTGGGTGGTCTGGCTGACACGGTCACCGATACCGACCTCGAGACTATGGACGACCGCACCGCTTGTGGTTTCGTATTTGATCGACTGGAGCCACTAGACTATCGCAAGGCTATTCGGCGCGCTGTTGCGCTATACAAACGCAAGCCCGATTGGAATCGGGTGCGTCAAACTGGCATGCGCATTGCATTCGATTGGGGCAGCGCTGCCGGACAATACAAATCTCTTTATCAAAGGCTTATTGCATGACCACTACATTCGTGAATCAATCTTCTGAATTTGTCTTTGATGCCCCGGGGCGCGACCTTGAATCTCTCAAGCGTTCTATTGCAAATGAACTCATGTTCACTGTGGGTAAGAATCCCAAAGCCGCACGTCCAGAAGACTGGTTGCATGCTGCGGCCTACGCTGTACGTGACCAGTTGGTCGAACGGTGGATGAAAACCACACTAGGTCAGCACGACCAAGACGTCAAACGCGTGTATTACCTCTCGATGGAGTTTTTGATTGGACGCACGTTCAGCAATGCCATGCTTGCTCTGGGTTTGCGAGATCGCATAAAGCAAGCGCTGGCTGATTTTGGCGTTGACATGGATGCAGTGACTGAACTTGAGCCCGATGCGGCATTGGGCAATGGCGGATTAGGCCGCCTTGCTGCATGTTTCTTGGACTCCATGGCCACCCTGGGAATTCCTGGATTCGGTTATGGAATTCGTTATGAATACGGTATGTTTCGCCAGACGATAGTTGATGGTCGTCAAGTGGAGGTTCCAGATTATTGGCTAACACACGGCAACCCTTGGGAGTTTCCACGCCCTGAAGTGACCTACCGGGTGCAGTTTGGCGGTCATGTGGTGAAAGAGGGGGATGTTTACCGCTGGATTGATTCGCAAGACGTGCAAGCCATGGCCTATGACACCATCATTCCGGGCTATGACACTATGGCCACCAATACACTGCGCTTGTGGTCTGCAAAGGCGACTCAGGAGATTGACCTTTCTGCCTTTAACCGTGGCAACTATTTTGCAGCGGTAGAAACCAAGAATCACTCTGAAAATGTTTCGCGCGTCTTGTATCCCGATGACTCTACGCCGTCTGGACGTGAGTTGCGTTTGCACCAAGAATATTTCTTCGTGAGCGCCAGCGTTCAAGATTTATTACGCAGATATTTGAATAACCACACGGATTTTGAGGCGCTGCCGGAAAAGGTGAGTATTCACCTTAACGACACCCATCCTGTTCTGGCAATTCCAGAGCTCATGCGGTTACTGCTGGACGTGCATCACCTGCCTTGGGCAGATGCTTGGCGGTTGTGTCAAGGCGTTTTTTCTTATACCAACCATACCTTGATGCACGAGGCTTTGGAAACGTGGCCCGTGGATATGTTGGGTCGTATATTGCCGCGGCATTTGCAAATCATTTTTGATATCAACGCCCATTTTCTGAAAAGTATTGAGCAAAAGCACCGTGACTCTCAAGAACTCATGCGCAGGCTCTCGCTTGTGGATGAGCACGGGGAACGCCGCGTGCGCATGGCGTATTTGGCTGTGGTTGCCAGCTACTCAGTGAATGGTGTTTCGGCTTTGCACTCAGAGCTAATGCAGCAGTCCATCTTTGCAGACTTTGCCAAGTTGTGGCCGGCTCGATTTAATAACAAGACAAATGGTATTACGCCTAGGCGCTGGTTGGCACATGCCAACCCGGCACTGTCTGCTGTAATCGACCGGCAGGTTGGCACCGGCTGGCGGCGGGACCTTTCACTGTTGGAGGGCCTCAAACCCTTGGTAGGCAACGCCAAAGTCATTGCTGCATTTCAGCAAGCCAAACTTGCTAACAAGCAGCGCCTGGCAAGTTGGGTGAAAGCCAATATGGACATCGACATTCCAACCCATGCGCTGTTCGATGTGCAAGTCAAACGCATTCATGAATACAAGCGCCAATTGCTCAATGTGCTGCATGTCATCACGCGTTATCTGCGCATTGTTAATACTCCGGGTGCCGTTGTAGTGCCACGCGTTGTTGTGTTTTCGGGAAAAGCAGCTTCTGCTTATCACATGGCTAAGCTGATTATTCAGCTTATTAACGATGTGTCCAAAACCATCAATGCAGATACCCGGGTCGGTGACTTGCTTAAGGTCATATTTATACCCAACTACAGCGTGAGTTTGGCCGAGCGCATTATTCCAGCGGCTGATTTGTCGGAGCAAATTTCTACAGCTGGTACCGAAGCGTCGGGCACAGGCAATATGAAATTTGCCTTGAATGGTGCGCTGACTATTGGGACCTTGGATGGTGCCAATGTTGAGATTTTAGAAAACGTGGGCGCCGATAATATTTTTATCTTTGGCCTCACCACACCAGAGGTGGCCAGCACTCGCAGCGCGGGCTACCAGCCTCGCGCAATTGTTGAAGGGAATGCTGAGCTGCGTGGCGTACTTGAATCCATTCGCGATGGCGTTTTTAGCCCAGACGAACCCCAGCGCTACCAAGCCATTTACGATCTACTGGTGAACTGGGGCGATCACTATTTGCTGTTGGCAGATTACGCCAGCTATGTAAAGGCCCAAGAAGCGGTGGACGAAGCCTATAAAGACGCAGACACCTGGGCGACCAAAGCACTGTCCAACGTGGCCGCTATGGGACCTTTTTCGTCAGACCGTACTATTGCTGAATATGCTGAAAATATTTGGCACAGCGCGCCAGTGGTGCTTACCGCTCCCGTTGAACCAGGGCCACGGTAGCTATTTAGTTGCCCAGATCCAATACGCTTGCCAAAGGCACTGCCGGCGGCGTGTAGTCGGCCACCACAAAGCTGCGTTGGGTGTGGTGCGTGGCTTCTAAAAGCAAGTCCAGCACACGTTGAACTGAGCGGTGGTCAAGTGCTGCAAAC
>JBEGPS010000106.1:0-4435 GCA_041181325.1 Pseudomonadota bacterium | reverse complement strand
TAATGGACTTACTTTGACCTTTGGCCCACAGCGCAACACGGGCTCGACCTTTGTCGAAATGACCATGCTCACCGACGACGGCAAAGTAAGAAAATGACCCAACACGCCCCACTCATTATTGATATTGCCGGCCTAACGCTAACCAAAGCCGACCGTCAGCGTCTCAAGCACCCGCTCGTAGGTGGTTTGATTTTGTTTGCCCGCAACTGGCAAGATCGTTCGCAACTCACAGCTTTGTGCCGGTCTATTAAAAAACTGCGTACCGACTTGCTGATTTGCGTGGATCACGAAGGGGGGCGCGTGCAGCGCTTCAAAACCGACGGGTTTACCCACCTGCCGCCCATGCGTGCGCTAGGTGAGATGTGGATGCATGAGCCCAAAGCGGGCCACAAAACCGGTCCCATGGAAGCCATCAATGCTGCTACTGCCTGTGGCTACGTGCTGGGTGCTGAGTTGCGCGCCTGCGGCATAGACTTGAGCTTTACCCCCGTGCTTGATTTGGACTATGGCGAAAGCTCTGTGATTGGTGATCGGTCTTTTGGTCGCGACCCTCGCGTAGTGGGTCTGCTGGCTAAAAGCCTGATGCAGGGTCTGCTGCAAAGCGGCATGGCCAACTGCTGCAAACACTTTCCAGGTCATGGCTATGTGAAGGCCGACTCCCATACCGATATCCCGATAGACAAACGCAGCCTCAAGACTATTTTGACCGATGATGCTGCCCCCTACCGTTGGTTGAACAATGTCACCACTAGTGTGATGCCCGCCCACGTGATTTATCCCAAAATAGACTCTCGCCCCGCAGGCTTCTCGGCCAAATGGTTGGGTGATATCTTGCGCGGCAAAATGGGATTTGGCGGCGTAATTTTTAGCGATGATCTGTCTATGGCGGGTGCTCGTTTGATTGACGGTCAGCAGGTGAGCTTCAGCCAGGCTGCTGTTGCGGCTTTGAGTGCGGGGTGCGATATGGTGTTGCTGTGCAATCAGTCTCTCAACGCAGGCGCCGCTGTGGACGAACTGATTGCCGGGCTGACCGAAGCCCAGATCAAGGGCCAGTGGCAGCCTTCAGAAGCCAGCGAAGAGCGTCGCCTGGCCCTGCTGCCGCAAACTCCAGCCGTCTCTTGGGACGACCTGATGGTAAGCCCAAGCTACATACAAGCATTGGATGGCGTGCTTTAGCTCATGGCGATCGGTGCAGTCGTGGTGCTGAAAGTGCGGCGATTTGATCAGCTGTCACTTCATCTACCACCTTGTGTTTTGCCATCTGGCCGCTGGTGGTTAGCAGTGTACGCAATTGCTGAACATCTTTCACAGTGGGAGCCACCTTGATTTGAGCCAGGGCTGCACTAATGTTTCCACCTTGAATAATAGAGGCCACTTTGAGTGCCCAAGCGCTTTGACGCGTTGCCATAGATGCTTCTTTGCGTTCGAGTGGATCGTAGGAGGCTATTTTGGCATCAGTTACCATGCCAACACTATTTGAACTGGGGTTTTAATATGCGATTTGTTTTTCGTGCCCTACGGGCATGTCTGTTGTTCGCCTTAGCCGGTGCGGCTTTGGGCAGCGTGTGGGCGCAAGATATGCGCAGTGGTACCTTGAAATCTGTCACCGGAGAGGTTCATGTGACTAAAGGCCAAGAGCGTCGAGACGCCAAGTCTGGTGGAGGCGTTGCTGAAACCGATCGCCTCATGACCGGCACCGATGGCATCGCCGTGATGACGCTTCGTGACGGTACCCAGCTCACCGTTGGCCCCAATTCGCAAGTTGATTTAACCCGCTTTCAATTCGATTCCACTACGCAAACAGGTAGTTTGGGAGTGCGCGTAGTGTTGGGCACCATTCGCATGGTGACGGGTGTGTTGGGCAAACTTTCACCTGAAAATGTCAAGGTCACTACACCTTCTTCTACCGTCAGCGTGCGTGGCACAGACTTTATTGTGGAGGTTCTATGAGCGACATTTCTAGGCTGAGCCGTTGGGGTGCTTTATGTGTGACCGTCTGTCTAATGACGGTATTTTTGAGCGCTTGCGCTCCAGCCACGCGTGTCACTTTGTTACCGGATGCCCAAGGCCGGGCTACCTCAGTGTCGGTGCAGTCCCAGGCGAGGTCTCAGGTGCTGGCCAAGCCATACCAAGTGGCAGAGGTACATAAAGACGGTACCGTTAATTTGGATGTCACCACTGCCCAAAACGTGCAAAAACGTCACGGTGCCATGCTTGCAATGCAACTGCCTCCAGAGCAGCGCTTTGTTTTGCAGTTTGAAACTGGTACCTCCCGTCTCACGCCAAATTCGCAGGCCCAACTCCCAAATATCCTCGCACAGGCGAGAGCGCGAGCGGGCGGCGAAATGGTGGTGGTGGGACATACCGACCGGGTCGGCTTGCCAGCGAACAACGATGCGTTGTCATTGCAGCGTGCGCGGGTGGTGCGCGACTTGCTCATATCTCAAGGTTTCAATCCTGACTTGATCGAAGCAGTGGGCCGTGGCGAGCGGGAACCCGTAGTGCCCACCGAGCCAAATGTGAATGAGCCGCGTAATCGCCGCGCCGAAATCGTCGTACGCTAATATATTAGCAATTTGTCGGCAATAGCGTTGGCCCAGCACCATGGCGACACGGTCTTTTTCTGAGTTAGTTGGCTTGGTGTATTCCACTGATGTGGGGCGCACCTGCCCAGCCTGCCGTCAAGCCATCGCAGCCTGTGCCTGTAAAGCGGTGCAGCGCCCGGTGGGTGATGGTGTGGTGCGCGTCTCGCGTGAGACTAAAGGCCGCGCTGGCAAGGGCGTGACCTTGGTGCGAGGCTTGCCGCTAGATGATGCAGCAATCGCAGCATTGGGCAAACAACTCAAGGCTGCATGCGGCTCAGGCGGTACCGTGAAAGACGGCACGATTGAAGTGCAGGGCGATCACTGTGACCGTGTTATTGCAGTGTTGCGCACGCAGGGCTATGCCGTCAAACGCGCTGGTGGTTGAAAAGTCGCGCCAACGCACAAGCGCCTCTCATTTGAACATTTTCTATGCTGAGCTAGCCCCTCTCTCCATGTTACGATTCTGTCTATATAAATCCTCACTCTATTTAGGGAAATAAATGAAATTCAAGTCTTTGATCGCTGTTGCCGCATTGACCACTTTAGCTGGTTTTGCCGTTGCTCAAACCCAACCTGCCGCGCCGGTAGCTGCACCTGCTGTGGCCGCTGCCCCCATGCCAGTTGCACAGCCAACCGCCGTGCCAAGCGCCAAGCCCGCCAAAACGGCCAAAGTCAAGAAGGCCAGCCACAAGACTTCCAAGAAGTCTAAAAAGGCAAAGCATAAGAAAGCCATGGCGCAGTAATGCTGCCCATGCATAGAAAAAGGCCTCGTGAGAGGCCTTTTTCTATGGTGCAGGCATATCTCTGCATGTGCTAGTCGCGGCTAAGCTGTTTGCTGTACCCATAGTCGCTCGCCAGAGTGCTCCAAGTGGGTTAGGTACACCCGCACCTCAAACTCCAGCTGATGGTAATTGGGCTCCATGTAGGTGCACAGCTGGTAGAAAGCCTTGTCGTGGTCGCGCTCGCGCAGATGGGCCAGCTCGTGCACAACGATCATGCTTAAAAATTCGGGCGGTGCGTCTTTGAACATTGACGCAATGCGAATCTCGCGCTTGGCCTTGAGTCTGGAGCCCTGCACACGCGACACCGTAGTGTGAGTGCCCAACGCGTTTTTGACGACCTGCAGCTTGCTATCAAAAGCCACTTTGCTCACCGCATCTGCGCCTTTGAGAAACTCCAGCTTCAGGCCCTGCACATGATCGAACAACGCGCGGTCGGTGCGCAGGCCATGGCCTTGTGGGTATTTGCGCAGCAGCCAAGGGCCCACCTTGCCGCCTTCCAGCAGGTCTGCCACCTGCTGTACCGTCTCGGCAGAGTAGCCACGCAGATACGGCAGTACGTCAGGCGCTATAGTTTTCATAGCTTCTTACGCATGCTGCACGGGGGCTAGAGGCCTATTTGGCTTAAAAAATCGGCTTAACGGTCTAGGATTCGCGGCGCAGCGCCGGGAACAGGATCACGTCGCGAATACTGGCGCTGTCGGTCAACAGCATCATCAAGCGGTCAATGCCAATGCCACAGCCGCCGGTGGGGGGCATGCCGTATTCCAGGGCGCGTACAAAGTCATGGTCGAAGTGCATGGCCTCGTCGTCGCCGCTGTCCTTGGCAGTCACTTGGGCCTGGAAGCGGGCCGCCTGGTCTTCTGCATCGTTCAATTCGCTAAAGCCGTTGCCAAATTCACGGCCGGTGATGTAAAGCTCAAAACGCTCGGTCACCTCGGGGCGGTCGTCGTTGGCGCGGGCCAGGGGTGATATTTCGGTGGGGTGCTCCATGATGAAGGTGGGATTCCACAGCTTCTCTTCCACGGTTTCCTCAAAGTACAGCACCTGCAGGCTGGCCAGCGTGCGGCC